>WQUQ01000162.1 GCA_009782025.1 Desulfobulbus sp.
TCAAGCCTGTCGCCTGAAGGCGTAGGCGGCGAACGCGAAGCAGATGCTGGCAAGGGCGGCCAGTACGGTCTGGCGCAGGTCGTAGAGGCCGGTGTGCAGAATCAATTCCAGCGACCCGACATGATGCAGGGCGAACAGCAGCGAGCCGATGGTCTGCGCCATCCAGGCCCGTCGCCGGGCGCGCGGCTGGCCGGCGAGCAGGCTGCATTCGAGGCCCCGCCCGGCGGCGGCAATCTGGGCGCTGAGCGCGATGACCAGAGCGCCAAGAGCCAAGGTATAGCCGTTCATGTGGCTTGGCAGGCCGCGGCGAAACGGCGCAGGGCCTCAATCAGGGTGGCGCGCGGGCAGCCGAAATTGAGGCGCAGCCAGCCGGGGGCGGCGAAATCGGCGCCGTCCGACAGACCCAGGCCGTGCGCCTCGAAATGCCGGGCCGGGTCGGCGAGGCCGAGGCCGCGAACGTCGATCCAGGCGAGATAGGTGGCCTCCACCGGACTCATGCCGACCTGCGGGCAGGCGGCCACGGCGGCCATCACGCGGTCGCGGTTGCCGGCCAGGTAGGCGATCAATTCGCGCCGCCAGGCTTCGCCGTCGCGGTAGGCGGCCTCGCAGGCGGCCAGCCCGAGCACGTTGATGTGCGGCACGATGCCTTCCATCGCGCGGCGGAAGCGGCTGCGCAGCCCGGCGTCGGGGATGATGGCAAAAGCGCAGCCCAACCCGGGAATGTTGAAGGTCTTGGACGGCGCGAGCAGGGTGATGCTGCGCCGGGCGGCATCGGGCGACAGGCTGGCGAAAGGGATGTGGCGCTTGTCCGCGTCGAGGATCAGGCCGCAGTGGATTTCGTCGGAGCAGACGATGAGGTCGCGCGCGGCGGCGAAATCGGCCAGCGCTTGCAGTTCATCGCGCCGCCAGCAGCGGCCGACCGGATTGTGCGGATGGCAGAGCAGGAACAGCCGGCTATTGTCGGCGGCCGCCGCCAAGGCAGGCAGATCCCACTGCCAGCGGCCATCCCGACGAACCAGGTCAACTTGTTTCAGCGGCCGGCCGGAGAGGCGCGGCGCGGACAAAAAGGGCGGATAGACCGGTGTTGCCGTCAACACCTCGCCCTCGACGGCGCGGCAGGCGATGTTGAGGCCGCTGACCAGGCCGGGCAGCCAGACGATCCAGTCGGGTTCGATGGCCCAGCCGTATTCGCTGGCCAGATGCTCGCTGATCGCGGCGGCGAGCGACGGCCAGGGCTGGCCGTAGCCGAACACGCCTTCGTCGACGCGGCGGTGCAGCGCCGCCAGCACCGCCGGCGGCGCGGCGAAATCCATGTCGGCGACCCACAGCGGCAGGATGTCGCGGCCGGCGTACTTGCCCCACTTGAGCGAATCGGTGCCGCGCCGGTCGAGCGGCGTGTCGAAAATGCTCAAGTGTCGAGATGCTGGTAGAGGGCCGTCGACAGGTAACGCTCGCCGCAGGACGGGATCACGACGACGATCAGCTTGCCGGCATTTTCCGGCCGCCGCGCCAGTTGCAGCGCGGCCCAGGTGGCGGCCCCGGAGGAAATGCCGACCAGCAGCCCCTCCTCCGTCGCCAGGCGGCGGGCGGTTGTGAAGGCGTCGTCATTGGCGACGCGGATCACCTCGTCGTAGATGGCGGTATTCAGTACCTTCGGGACGAAGCCGGCGCCGATGCCCTGGATGGGGTGCGGCCCCTTGGCGCCGCCGGAGAGTACCGGCGAAGCCTCCGGTTCGACGGCGACGACGCGCGCGCCGGGCTTTTTCGCCTTGAGCGCCTCGCCGACGCCGGTCACGGTGCCGCCGGTGCCGACGCCGGCGACGACGATATCCACCTGACCCTCGGTATCGCGCCAGATTTCCTCGGCCGTGGTGTTGCGGTGCGCCTCGGGGTTGGCCGGGTTTTCAAACTGCTGCGGGATGAAATATTTTGCATCGGCTGCGGCCAGCGCCTGTGCCCTGGCGATGGCGCCGGCCATGCCTTCCGCGCCCGGCGTCAGGATCAGTTCGGCGCCGTAGGCTTTCAACAGCAGCTTGCGCTCGCGGCTCATGGTTTCCGGCATCACGAAAGCGGCTTTGATGCCGCGCGCGGCGCAGACCATGGCCAGGCCGATGCCGGTATTGCCCGAGGTCGGTTCCAGCACCACGGTAGCGGGGCCGATTTTGCCGGCGGCGATGGCGGCGTCGAGCATGGCGACCGCGATGCGGTCCTTGACGCTGTGGCCGGGGTTGAAATACTCCAGCTTGGCGACGACGGTGGCGGCGCAGCCGGCGGTGACGCGGTTGAGCTTGACCAGCGGCGTGTTGCCGACCAGTTCGGTGACGTTGTTGGCGATTTTCATGATCTTCTCCGGGGGTGGATGGCGGCAGTCTAGGACGGCCCGCCCGGGTAGACAAAGAATAAAAAGACAAATTCTTATTGCTTTTGGCGATTAACCCAGAAAAAGCCGGTAGGCCGGATTTTGGCTCTCGTCCCGGTGGGCGTAGCCGAGCTTGGTCAGGAAAGCCTGGAATTCGTCCATTTCCTCCGCCGGCACCTGTATGCCGACCAGCACCCGGCCGTAGTCGGCGCCGTGGTTGCGGTAGTGGAAGAGGCTGATGTTCCAGCCGGCGCTCATCTGGGCCAGGAAATTCATCAGCGCCCCCGGCCGCTCCGGGAACTCGAAGCGGTAGATCAGTTCGCGCAGGCCGTTCTTGCAGACTTCCGGCGCGTGGCCGCCGACCATGTGCCGGATATGGTTCTTCGCCATCTCGTCGTCGGAAAGATCGAGCGTCGGATAACCGTGCCTGACCAGACTGTCGGCCAGGCGCTGCGCTTCCCTGCGGTCGGCCACCTGAACGCCGACATAGACATGCGCCGCGCTCTCGGTGTGGTAGCGGTAATTGAATTCGGTGATGTTGCGCTGGCCGATCAGCGACAGGAATTTCTTGTACGCCCCCGGCTTTTCAGGGAGCGTCACCGCGAACACCGCCTCGCGCCGCTCGCCGAACTCGGCGCGCTCGGCGACGAAGCGCAGGCGGTCGAAATTCATGTTGGCGCCGGAAGTCACGGCGATCAGGTTCTTGTCCCTGAGCTTGTGCTGGCGGGCGTACTCCTTGGCCCCGGCGACGGCCAGCGCGCCGGCTGGTTCGAGGATCGAGCGGGTGTCCTCGAAAACATCCTTGATCGCCGCGCAAATGGCGTCGGTATCGACCAGCACGATGTCATCGAGCAATTCCCGGCACAGCCGGAAAGTCTCCTCGCCGACCTGCTTGACCGCCGTGCCGTCGGCAAACAGCCCGGCATGATCGAGACGCACCCGCCGGCCAGCGGCGATCGAGCGCTTCATCGCATCGGCATCGAACGTCTCGACGCCGATCAGCTTGATGTTCGGGCGCAGGCGCTTGATGTAAGCGGCCACTCCGGCGGCCAGCCCGCCGCCGCCGATGGCGCAGAACACGGCGTGGATCGGCCCCTCATGGCGCGAGTGCTGGCGCAGGATTTCCAGGCCGATGGTGCCCTGCCCGGCGATCACTTCGGGATCGTCGAAGGGATGGACGAAAGTCAGCTTCTCGCGCTTTTCCAGTTCCAGCGCGTGCGCATAGGCCTCGTCGAAGGAATCGCCGAACAGCACCACCTCGCCGCCGCGCTGGCGCACCGCCTCGACCTTGATGCCCGGCGTCGACGTCGGCATCACGATCACCGCCCGGCAACCCAGCCGCGCCGCCGACAGCGCCACGCCCTGAGCATGATTGCCGGCCGAAGCGCAAATGACGCCGCGCTTCAACCTGTCGGCCGAAAGGCTGGCGATCTTGTTGTAAGCGCCGCGCAGCTTGAAGGAAAACACCGGCTGCATGTCCTCGCGTTTCAGGCAAAGCGTGTTGCCGATCCGTGCCGACAGATTGGCCGCCCGTTCCAGTGGCGTCTCGACGGCGACATCGTAGACCTGGGCGTTGAGAACTTTTTCGAGATAATCCGGGGACATCGCGGGCGACTCATGGGGGAAAACGACGATTCTACGGGGGGCGTGGCGAAACGTCACGGCGGAATGGCTCATCCCCGATGGGCGTTGTGGAATGAATCGACTGAAGCGGCAATATCCTCTGCCTATCCGCCAGCGCGCACGCGCTGGGCGGGGAAGAGCAAGGCAAAGCACGAGCCGCGGCCTGGCTGGCTGGTGATTTGCAGCTCGCCGCCGTGGCGCTGCACGACGTGTTTGACGATGGCCAGGCCCAGGCCGGTGCCGCCCGATTCGCGCGAGCGGCTGCGGTCGGCGCGGTAGAAACGCTCGGCCAGCCGGGGCAGGTGTTCGGGCGCGATGCCGCAGCCGGTGTCTTGCACTTCAAAACGCGCCGCGCCATCGGGCAGGCGCTGCCAGCGCACGTCGATGCGGCCGCCCGCCGGGGTGTAGCGCACGGCGTTGATGACGAGGTTGGAGACGGCGCTGGCCACTTCGCTGGCCGCGCCGGTCAGCGCGAAATCCGGCGCGGGGCCGAAGACGATGTGCTGAGGGTGGTTTTCCGGCGGGTGCAGCAGGGCCGAAAGGGCGCGCGCCTGTTCTTCGCAGGGGCGCATCAGCGCGGCCAGGTCGATCAACTTGCTTTCATCCGGCGGTGGGCTGCCTTCCAGCCGCGAGAGGGTGAGCAGGTCTTCCACCAGCGTCTGCATGCGGCTGGCCTGCGCGGCCATCAGGCGCAGGTAACGCTGGCGTTCGGGTTCATCGAGCGGCAGGGTTTGCAGGGTTTCGACGAAGCCGGCCAGCACCGTCAGGGGCGTGCGGATTTCGTGCGAGACGTTGGCGACGAAATCGCGCCGCATGGCGTCGGCGAGCAGCGTGGCGGTCACGTCGTAAGAGAGCAGGAGCTTGCGCCCCTGCCCATACGGGTGCAGTTGTACCGAGAGCTGAACCGGCTGCGCGCCCACCGACAGGCGTCCCGGCATTTGCACCGGATGCGCGAACGCGCCGGCGTTGAAGTAGCCGACAAAAGCCGGATCGCGCACCAGGTTGACCACGTGCTGCCACAGATCGCGCCCCGGCTGAAAGCCGAAATGCGC
>WQUQ01000163.1 GCA_009782025.1 Desulfobulbus sp.
CGCGTACTCGCTCCAGTGGAAACGTCTTGGTGATCACCCCCAGGCTCACGTGGTCGGTGATCCGGCTGCCCTCCCCAAGGGCTGCAAGCGTTCGGGCCATATACGCTTCTCCTGTCGGGAAAAGTGGACAGGATACCTCAAAATGGTTGTTAAGTGACGAGTGTTGGGGTTAGCAACGGTCAACTGCGGTTTTTAGGTTAATTGGGCAGGTTGGCGGTGGGACGCAGGCGATCCCAACAGGGGGCGGCCTGTAGTCTCCTTGTTGCAGGGATATTTTTCAACCGCTCGCAAAAACCAGCCGATGTATGATACGGCCCCCAATGTGGCGGCCGTTCCCGGCCCGCCGAGATCGCGCATGCGCCTGACCCGACTCAAACTCGCCGGCTTCAAATCCTTCGTCGATCCGACCGCCGTTGCCTTGCCGGGGCAACTGGTCGGCGTCGTCGGCCCGAATGGCTGCGGCAAATCCAACATCATGGATGCCGTGCGCTGGGTGCTGGGCGAGTCGAAAGCCTCGGAACTGCGCGGCGAGTCGATGCAGGATGTGATTTTCAACGGTTCGACCAACCGTAAGCCGGTGTCGCGCGCCTCGGTCGAACTGATTTTTGACAATTCGCTCGGCCGCGCCCTCGGCCAGTGGTCACAGTACGCCGAATTGTCGGTCAAGCGCGTGCTGACCCGGCAGGGCCAGTCGGATTATTTCATCAACAATCTGAAGGTGCGCCGCCGCGACATCACCGACCTGTTCCTTGGCACCGGCCTGGGGCCGCGCGCCTACGCCATCATCGGCCAGGGCATGATTTCGCGCATCATCGAGGCGCGGCCGGACGATCTGCGCGTGTTTCTCGAAGAAGCCGCCGGCGTTACCCGCTACAAGGAGCGGCGCAAGGAAACCCAGGGCCGGCTGGAGGATACCCGCGAGAATCTGCTGCGCGTCGAGGACATCCGCGAGGAACTCGGGCATCAGATGGCGCGGCTGGAATCGCAGGCCGAAGTGGCGCGGCGCTATCAGACGCTCAATGAGCAACTGGCGCAGCGCCAGCAATTGCTGTGGCTGCTGCGGCGGCGCGAGGCCGAGGCCGAACGGCAGCGTCTGGCGCTCGACATCGAGCGCGCCGCCACCGAACTGGAAGCCGCGAACGCCGCCCTGCGCGACACCGAGGCCCGCGCCGAGGCCACCCGCGAAGCGCATTTTGCTGCCGGCGACGCGCTGCATCAGGCGCAGAGCGAGATGTACGCGGCCAATGCCGAGGTCGCCCGGCTGGAGGCGGAGATTCGCCATCGCCGCGAATCGCGCAGCCAACTGGAAGCGCGGCTGGTGCAACTGGAAGATGAACTCAAACAGTGGACAGAGACCGCCGAGCGTCTGGCCGAGGAACGTCAGAAGTGGGAGGAAGCGCAGGAAATCACCCGACAGCGCGTCGCCGTTGCCGAGGAGCGCCTGCACCAGCAGATGAACCTCGCGCCGCAGGTCGAAGAAGATCATGCCCAGGCGCAGGAAGAATTGCAGCGCCTGAAAGCGCGCACGGCCAACGGCGAGCAGAAGCTGGAAGTCGAGCAGACCCACAAGGCGCATGCCCAGCGCGCCTTGCAGGCCCTTGCCCTGCGCCGCGAACGCCTGCGCGACGGGACTTTCGGCGAAGCGCCGGACGAACTGACGCTGGCCGAGAAGGAAGAAGAACTGGAATTGCTGCGCGAGGAACTGGCCGGCGATCAGGAGCATCTGCAACAGTTGCAGGAAGAATTGCCGCAACTCGAAGCGCGGCGCAAGGCGGCGCAGGGCGAATGGCAGCGGCTGGAACGCGAACTGGCCGCCGGCCAGGCGCGGCGCTCGGCGCTGGAGCAGATGCAGGCCAAGGCACAGGCCGCCGGCAAGCTGCCGGAATGGCTGCGCCGTCATGATCTGGAAAACGCGCCGCCGCTGTGGCAGAAAATTCATGTCGAAGCCGGCTGGGAGGAGGCGGTCGAAGCCGTGCTGCGCGAGCGGCTTTCGGCCATCGCCGCCGACGAATCTGCGTGCAATCCGGCGCAGCTCGACGCCTGGCTGCACGATAGGCCGGAGGCGCGGCTGACGGTGATGCTGGGTGGTGCGGCGGCGATCGAAACGCCGCCGAGCGAGTTACTGGTCAACTCACTGGCCCACTCGCTCGCTGCCCGCGTGCGCGCCGATGACCCCGCCATACGCGCCGTGCTGGCCGACTGGTTGGGCGGTGTCGCCACCGCTGAGACGCTGGCCGAAGGCTTGACCCGCCGTACTGGATTGGCCCCCGGTGCGACGCTCGTCACGCGCGGCGGCGACTTGCTGACGCCCACCAGCATCACCTTCTTCGCCCCGGATCAGGGCGAGCACGGCCTGCTCGAACGCCAGCGCGAGATTGAAGCGCTGGCCGAGGGCATCGCGCTGGCCGAGGAACGCACGGCAACCCTGCGCGAGCAACAGACGCTGCTCGACGAGCAATGGGGCGACAAGCAGGAAGAAATCGACGAAACCCGCCAGTACGTTACCGACCGTCAGCAGCGCGTGCATGCCGTGCAACTCGACGTGTTGAAGCTCGCGCAGGCGCTGGCCCGTTACACCGAGCAGAAGGAGCGCGTCGCCGAGCAATTGGCCGAACTCGCCGCCGAAGAAGAAGGCGAGCGCGAGCGTGAGATGGCCGCCGACGAGCGCATCGAGGAAATCCGCGACGGCCTGAACCGCATTCGTGTGCTGGTTGCCGGCGCCCAGGCGCGGCTCGACGAGTGCGAGCGCGCCGTGCGCGCCGAGCGCGAAAAGAACGCCGATTTCGACCGCGCCTTGCGCGAGGCCCAATTCTCGGCCCGCGAGGCCGACGGCAAGTTGCAGGACATTTTCGCCCAGCAGGCGCTGGCGCAGCGCGAACTGACGCGCATCGAGCGCGACCGCGCCGCCTGCGCCGAGCAGGTCGAAGCGGCGCCGGCCGATGTCATGGAAGAACAGTTGCAGCAGGCGCTGGCAGCGCGTCAGGCGGCGGAAAAAAACCTGGCCGGCAAGCGCGACGCGCTGGAGGCGGCGACCCAGACGCTGCGCGCGCTGGAAGAACAGCGGCTGAAAATCGAGCAGGGTCTGGAACCGCTGCGCGCGCGCAGCGGCGAATTGAAGCTCAAGGAACAGGCGGCGGCGTTGAATGCCGAACAGTTCGCCATGCAACTGCTGGAAGCCGGGGCCGATGAGGCGGCGCTCGAAGCGGAAATCGGGACGGCCAGGCCCGCCGCCCTGCAAGGCGAAATCACCCGGCTCGGCAACGCCATCGCCGAACTCGGGGCGGTCAACCTCGCCGCCTTGCAGGAACTGGAGACGGCCACCGAGCGCAAGGGCTACCTCGACATGCAGGCGGCCGACCTGACCGAGGCCATGGAAACACTGGAAAACGCCATCCGCCGCATCGACCGCGAAACGCGCGAACTGCTGCAATCGACCTTCGACACCGTCAACGGCCATTTCGGCCAGTTGTTCCCGGAGCTTTTTGGGGGCGGGCGCGCCGAACTGGTGATGACCGGAGACGAAATTCTCGATGCCGGCGTCCAGGTCATCGCCCAGCCGCCGGGCAAGAAGAACACGACCATCCACCTGCTCTCCGGCGGCGAAAAGGCCCTGACCGCCATCGCCCTGGTCTTTTCGATGTTCCAGTTGAACCCGGCGCCGTTCTGCCTGCTCGACGAGGTCGATGCGCCGCTCGACGACAGCAACACCGAGCGCTTCTGCGGCATGGTCAGGAAAATGTCGGGGGCAACGCAGTTCCTGTTCATTTCCCATAATAAAATCGCGATGGAAATGGCCGAACAACTGGTCGGCGTGACCATGCAGGAAAGCGGCGTCTCGCGCGTGGTCGAAGTGGATATCGAGGAAGCTCTGAAAATGAGGGATGCGGCGTAAATGACCGAACTCCAGTTGGGATTGATCGGCCTCGGCGCGGCGACGGTGGTCGGCGTCTTGGCCTACAACAAGTGGCAGGCGCGGCGGCATCGCAAGCTGGCGGAAAAAGTGCTCAAGCCGCATCACGCGGACGTGCTGCTCGGCGGCGGCCAGCCGGCGACCGGGCGCGACGAGCCGAAATGGCCGGATGAGCCGGTCGAACCGGCTGCCGCCGAGCGCCGCGAACCGGTCTTGGCGGCGACGGAGCCAGTCGCCCCGATCGAGCCGCTGCCCGAGCCGTCGTTGCGCGCGCCGACGCGCGACCCCGCGCCGAACGATGACGCGGCCGCTTCTGCTGCCACCGATTCTGCCACCAACTCCGCGCCGCTCGAACTGCTCGATCCGCGCCTCGAATTCATCGTCGCCATGGAACTGGTCGAGCAGGTAGCCGCCGCGCAGATTCTGCATTCACAGCGCGATGCGCTCGAACGCCTGAGCAAACCGGTGCACTGGGTCGGCTTCAACGAGCGTAGCCGCGAATGGGAGCGCCTGCGCGCCGACAGCGAACAGCCGGTGCGCCGCCTGCGCGTCGGCCTGCAACTGGTCAACCGCCAGGGGCCGGTCAGCGAGGGCGATCTGGTCGTCTTTACCGGCGCCATGCAGGCCCTGGCCGATGAACTGATGGCCGTGGCCGACATGCCGCCCTCGCGCGTGCTCGACCAGGCAGCCGAGATCGACCGCTTCTGCGCCGCCGTCGATCTCGAAATCGGCATCAACCTAGTCAGCGCCGGCGCGCCCTTCCCCGGCACCAAGATTCGCGCCCTGGCCGAGGCCGCCGGCATGGCGCTCGGTGTCGATGGCGCTTTCGTCCGTTATGACGACGCCGGTCAACCGCAATTCAGCCTGCAAAATTACGAAACGACGCCGTTTTCCGCCGATACCCTGCGCAACCTGACGACGCACGGCCTGACCTTCGTCCTCGACGTGCCGCGCGTCGACCACGGCGAGCGGGTGTTCATGCAGATGACCGAACTCGCCCGCCGCTTCGCCGACACGCTGCACGGCGCGCTGGTCGACGACAACCGCCAGCCGCTCGGCGACAGCCAACTCGAACACATCCGCCGCGAATTCATCGGCAAGCCGCAGGCAACCATG
>WQUQ01000164.1 GCA_009782025.1 Desulfobulbus sp.
GGTGCCTCCGGCACCGAAATCACGCTTGGCTCGCTTGACCCCGGCCTGAAGGCCGGGCTTCTCGCTTGCGCCGTGGTCGGCTTCGCTTGCCGGTCAACCGGTCTGTCTCTCGCTTCGCCTTCGCGTCCTCGGCTGATTTAAAAATGGAATCATTCCTGAACGCCGCCCCGTTCGCGCCGCGCCTCGCGGCGCTTGCTTTCCAGCACGAACACCAGGGCCAGGGCCGAGCCGCCGGCGATAAAGAGGCTGGCGAAAAAGCCGATGTGCTCGGCAATCCGGGTGAAGAACAGGGTGTAGATCTGAATGATGAGGAAAGTGCCGCCATAGCCCCGCAGCATGCGGTAGCTGAAGCGGCTGCCGGCGACGATCAGCCCGCCATTGGCGCCGGCCCAGACGGCGTTGAAGAGCAGCAGTTCGGCGGCTGAAGCGTCATGCCAGCCATAAATCGAAGCGAAATTGCCGAAAATGGAGAGCAGCCACAGCGCCATTTCGCTGAAGAACAGGCCGGATGAAATCCACGCCTTGCTGAAACCGCGCCAGGCGGCCAGCGGCCCCTGCTCGGCATTGAGGTGGGCGACGCCGACCATGGCGATGAACAGCCCGGCGCCGAGAAAGCGCAGCGGGTAATTCATGCCGAACCAGTAAGCGCCCCAGCCCGAGCGATAACCTGTGACGCCGCCAAACCAGGTGAAAAACACCACGGCGGACAGAATCAGCAGCAGGATGTTGTGGCGGGCGTAACTCAAGGCCAGCAGCGCGATCAGGTCGATCAGCAGCAGCGCCGGCCAGTTGCCGGAACCGCTGGAAAAAATGATGCCGAGCGTGAAGCTCAAGCCGATCAGCGTCAGGCCGCCGAGCAGTTCGACCGCCTGCCCGCTCCATGACCACGAGCGCTGGCGCAGCTTCCAGCCGCCGGCAAACAGGCCGCCGGTGGACAGCGCCAGTCCCCAGGCCAGTTTTTCCAGCGTGAAGGTGAACACGTCGCGCAGCAAAATCACCCCGCCCGCCGCGCAGGAAATCGCGCCGAAGATCAAAAACCAGCGCCCCAGCGAGCGCCAGTCCCACAGGCCGACGGGGTAGAGCGCGCTCAGGCGGCGGTAGGTTGCGTCATCGAGCAGCCCTTCGCGCAAAAGCTGATCGAGTTCGCTGCGGATGGCTTTGTTACGGTTCATGCGGCGGCCCGCATGGCGCGTTTTTCAAACAGCCAGCCGGCCGCCATGCCGATCAGGCCGGCCAGCGTCAGGAACAAGCCAAGCGACAGCCGATCCCAGAACTGCTCGAAAAAGCGCGTGTAGAGATCGATGCCGAGAAAGACGATGCCAAAACCGACGAGCTTGCTGTCTTTAAGGCGTGCGCCGGCGACGATCTGCGCGATGCAGGCGGCGCTGAAAATCAGAACCCAGCCCAACTGGCCGATGTCGCTGTCGTAGTAACCCCTGCTGAGCGATATGAACCAGAGCGAGCAATTGAGATAAATCAGGCCGAAGATGACGTAGAGCCGGCCAAAGCCGACATAGCGCGCCAATTGACCTTCTTCCGCCTGCTGGTGCCACAGGCCGAACACGGCGGCTGCGCCGGCGATCCAGGCCATCGTCGGCGGATCCTGAATATCGGCCACATATGCGCCGTGACCGGCGTATTGATGCCAGGCGCCCAAGCCATGAAAAAAACAGAGCAGCGCCAGCAGCAAGGGCCAGCGCAGACCGTGGCGATAGGCCGTGGCCAGGCTCAGCGCGCCAGTGATCAGCAGGACGATGAAAACCCGGTTCAGCCCGAAGTCGAATTCATGACTCAAGGCGGATGACAGCAACAACATGGCCCCATAGGCGGTCGCCAGCCCCACCGTGACCAAGGCGCTGCCGGTAACCGCGTGCCGTTGCGCCGGGTCGGTCGCCAGCCGGATGCCGGCATGCCAGAAGCCAACCGCCGCCGCGCCCATCAGCACGCCGGTGAGTCCCGCCGATTGAGAAAACAGGCCAACCAGCGAAAGTGCCGCCTGGGCTAGCAGAAAAATCCCGATGAACCCCAGCCAGGAGGTCAAATGCGACCAGGCTTGCTCTGGCCGGTCATAACGCTGACCCAACTGCTGCGCCAGCGCCGCGCCGATCAGGCCGCGCTGATGCCAATCGGCGGATTCGCCGGCCAGTAATGCGGCGACGGCTTTTTTCATGCGTTTTCGTCCTTGTCGCCGGCGAGCGTGGTCATCGGGCCGGGGTCGTGACCGCCGGCCAGTTTGACCAGGGCGTCGACGCGCGCCTGCACCGAGGGATGGGTGGCGAACAGGTCGACGAAGCCCTGGCGCGGGTTGTCGATGCACATTTCCATGACGGCGGAAGTCGCGCCCTCCAGCTCGCCGCGATTTTCGATCTTGCGCAGGGCGGCGATCAGGGCGTCGGGATTCCTGGTCAGTTCGACCGCGCCGGCATCGGCCAGGAATTCGCGCGAGCGCGACAGGGCGAAGCGGATCAGCACCGACAACAGCCAGGCCAGCGCCAGCAGCGCGATGGCGATGATGAAGGCAATCGCCGCGCCGCCGCCCCGGCCCTCGCCGCGCGAGGAGGAGCGCCGGCCGCCCAGGCCGGCGCGGAAGAACAGGCGGAAGAACAATTCCGCAAAAAATCCGATGACGCCGGCGACGATGCCGACAATGACCATCAGCCGGACATCGCCGTTGCGGATGTGGGTCAGTTCGTGGCCGAGCACGGCTTCCATTTCGGCATCATTGAGCCGGGCCAGCAGCCCGGAAGTGACGGTGACGGAATATTGCTTCGGATTGAGGCCGCTGGCGAAGGCGTTGAGCGCCTCGGCGTCGATGAGCTTCAGCTTGGGCATGGTAATGCCGCGCGAGATGCAGAGATTTTCCAAGAGGTTGTACAGACGCGGCTGCTCCTGCCGGGTGACTTCGCGCCCGCCGGTCACGAGGTCGATGATGCCCTGGTTGAAACGCCAGGCAATCAGCATCCAGATGGCGCCGGCGAGGGTGGCCACGGGCAATGCTTTGTACAGATCGGCCCCGGCGGCGCGCAGGTAATAGCCGGCGCTCTGGCCGCCGCGCAATTGCGTTTCGGCCAGCAGCGCGCCGGCAAAGACACAGACGTAAATCAGCAGAAACAGGCAGGCCAGCAGCGCACGCGAACGGATTTTGTTCGCCGCGATCTGGGTATAAAGACCATAGGCGGCCATGCCGTGCTTTTAGAATTTGACGCTGGGCGGCGCTTCCGCGAGTTGGGCGCGCTGTTCGCCCAGATCGAAAAACTCCTTGCGCGTAAAGCCGAAGGAGGCGGCAAACCATACGGCGGGAATGAGCGCAATGCCAGTGTTGTATTCCTGCACGGCATTGTTGAAGAAGCGGCGGGCGGCGGCGAGCTTGTTTTCGATGTCGGAGAGATCGCGTTGCAGTTGCTGGAAATTGGCGTTGGCCTTCAAGTCGGGATAGGACTCGGAGAGGGCGAAGATGCTCTTGAGCGCCGTGGTCAACTGCCCTTCAGCGGCGGCGGCCTGCGCCGGCCCTTGTGCGGACATGGCGGCGGTGCGCGCCTTGATGACTTCTTCCAGCGTGCCGCGCTCGTGGGCGGCGTAGCCCTTGACCGTTTCCACGAGATTGGGCACCAGATCTTGCCGCTGCTTGAGTTGCACGTCGATGTCGGCAAAGGCTTGATCGACCCGCTGCCGCATCGCCACCAGACCGTTGTAGATGCTGAAAACCCAGAAGACGATGATGACCAGAACGACGACCAGGGTGAGGATGACGGCGGTTGATGACATGACGAAAAACTCCCGGAGAAAATAGTCGAGGCTGCGGCAGACGGTCATTGTATTGCGCTGGCGGCGAAAGCAAAACCACGCATAACGAGTTAAACTACGGGTTTCTGGGGGCCGTTGGAGTGAGGCAGCATTCAACGGGTCTTGTCGTGATCGTGCCGTAGCCGGCATTTTTGTTTCGAGGTATGCAAATGTCCAAGAAAAACCTGGCCGTTCTGGCCGCCGCCAGCGCCGCGTTGCTGCTGACGGCTTGTGACGCCACCAACATCAAGATGGGGGATGAGGGCGCCAAAACAGTAGCCACCGGCGGGGCGGCGGGCGAGGCCACCTCTGGCGCAAACTCGGCGCTGGAAAAATGCGCTTCGCCGCTGGGCACGGTGTCGCTGGTGGAAAACCAGGATGCCGGCTGGTACACCATCCTGCGCAACGAATACAAGCTGCCGCCGACGGCCAACCTGTTGCGCCTGCTGATCCAGCAATCCAATTGCTTCGTCGTCGTCGAGCGCGGCGCCGCCGGCATGAAAGCCATGGGCCGCGAGCGTCAGTTGCAGGACTCCGGCGAGATGCGCAAGGGCAGCAATTACGGCAAGGGCCAGATGGTGGCCTCCGACTACGCCATGTCCCCCGAGATCATTTTCAGCGAGGGCGACACCGGCGGCATGGGCGCCGCCCTGGGCGGCCTCATCCCCGGCACCGGCGGCAGATTGGCCGGCGCCGTGGCGGGCGCTAGCAAGACGCGCGAGGCGTCGACCATGCTGACCCTGGTCGATAACCGTTCCGGCGTGCAGGTGGCAGCCAGTGAAGGCAGCGCCTCCAAGACCGACATCGGCGGCCTCGGCTCCCTGTTCGGCAGCACTGCCGGCGGCAACATCGGCGGTTATCAGAACACGCCGCAGGGCAAGATCATCGCCGCCGCCTTCATGGACGCCTACAACCAGATGGTGCGCGCGCTGCGCAATTACAAGGCGCAGAGCGTGCAGGGCCAGGGCTTGGGCGGCGGCGGCCGCCTCGGCGTGGATGGTGGCGTGGCTCCGGGGCAAACCTCCGCGCCCGGCAGCGCGCCCAAGAGCAAGAAGAAGTAATTCCATTTCTCATTCGTAACGACAGGAAATCGCCCCGGAATCGTCATTCTGCGCGGAGCGAAGCGTAGTCGCAGAATCCATACGCTGCATGGATTCCGCGACTGCGCGCGGAATGACGGGGTTGTACCGCATGGCACGTCAATATTTACCGTTTGAAACAGAAACG
>WQUQ01000165.1 GCA_009782025.1 Desulfobulbus sp.
GGGGAGATTCGTTTTGGGGTCACAGCCTGCGCTGCGCCAGCGCCGGCAGGTTCTGGCGGATTTCGGCGATACGCGCGTGGTCGAGATCGGCGATGACGATGCCGGGGCCTTTCATCTTGCGGTCGAGAATCTCGCCCCAGGGATCGACGATCATGCTGTTGCCATGCGTCATGCGGCCGCTTTCGTGACGCCCGCCCTGGGCCGCCGCCAGCACGTAGCACTGGTTCTCGATGGCCCGCGCCCGCAGCAGGATTTCCCAGTGGGCGCGGCCGGTGGTATCGGTGAAGGCGGCGGGAACCAGGATCAGGTCGACCGGGGCCAGAGCGCGATACAGCTCGGGAAAGCGCAGGTCGTAGCAGATCGACAGGGCGATGCGGCCGAACGGCGTCTCCAGCGCCACGGGCTGATCGCCCGCTTCGATGCACGCCGCTTCGTCGTAACGCTCGTTGCCTTGGGCGAAGCCGAACAGATGCACCTTGTCGTAACGCTGAACGCAGACGCCGCGCGGGTCATGGACCAGCATCGCGTTGCGCATTTTCTCCGGCGTCGTCGCGGCCAAGGGCAGCGAACCGGCGACCAGCCACACGCCGTGACGCGCCGCAGTTGCCGCCAGCCAGTCCTGCACCGGGCCGCGGCCGAAATCCTCGCGGGCGCGAACGCGGTCGGCATCAGCGGCGCCGATGATCGGGAAATACTCGGGCAACACCAGCAACTGCGCCCCTTGGTCGACGGCCTCGGCGACCAGGGCGGCGGCGGCTTTCAGGTTGTCGCCGACGCGCGGGCCGGAAATCATCTGCAAGGCGGCGAGGCGGCAGTTTTGCCGGGTCATGGGCTGGCTCCTGGCCGGGAGTTGGCAGAATTGGCGGAATTGGCGGGTTCTTCGCCTGACTCCGCCTGGTTGACCTGCGGGTCGCTCCAGGAGCCGGTGATATGGTAGCGGTAACTGATGAGGCGATTGAGCGGGCGGCGCAGCACCGTGTTGGCCAGCAGCACGCCGGCGCCAACCACCGGGTTGATCGCGGCGGCGACGCCGACGGCGGCCAGGCCGCCGACTTCCGGGCGCACCACGACGCGCAGATCCTGCGTTTCCTGGCCGAGGTCGGCTTTGCCCTCGATCTCGATCTGCGCCGCCGGCCCGTTGATGCGCAGCGGCCCGACGGTGCGCATGACGCCCTGGTCGATGGCGAGGTCGCCGACGATGCTGTCGAAGGCCAGGCCGTCGCTGAAAATATCGCGAAAATCGAGCGTCAACCGGCGCGGCAGCGCCTGCAACGAAATCAGGCCGAGCAATCTGCCGACGCCGGGGCTGATCTGGTTGAACTGGCCCCGCTCGGCGCGGACGCGCATCTGCCCGCTCAGCGACGGGTAATCGAGGCTGGTCGGCGGCCCGTTCCATTGCAGTGTGCCGGACAAGGACGCCGTGCCGCGGCGCATCGTGTCGGCGGCGCCGAGGCGATTGAGCAGCTTGCCGACATCGTTGGCGTTCAGATCGAACTCCAGTTGCGTCTGCCGGCGGTTGCCGGCATTCGTCCAGACGCCCTTGCCGGTCAGCTTGCCATCGGGATTCTGCACGTCCAGGCGCTCCATGCGCCAGGCGTTGCGGGCGTTGCTGGCCCGCAAGTCGAGGCGGCCGAGCGCCATCTCGCCGATGCGTAAATCGTCCACCACCAGATTCATGTCGGGCAGGTTGTCGATCCGGCTGGCGGCGGCCGACCCGTCGTCCGTGGCCGCCGGCCGGACCAGCAGACGGCGCAAGCGCCCTTCGACCGAGCCTGCGCCGCCGGCGCCGCCATCGCGCCAGAGCAGATCGCCGCTGGCCTCGTCGGCCTCGATGCTGGCCCGCCAGCCGCCATCGGCCGGGCGCAGGTTGAGATTGACCCGGCGGTAATCGTTGCCCATCAGGCGCAGCAGCGGCGTCGTCACGACAACCTGGGCCAGCGCCAGGTCGCCCGCGCCGGCGTTGCCGCCGCCCCCTGGCGGCAGGATCTCGCGCCAGGCATCGACATCGAGGCGCGGCGAGGCGATGCGGACGACCAGCCCGGCGCCGCGATCCGGCAGTCGGGCATCGGCTTCGCCCACCGCCAGCACGCCCCGTTCCAGCGCGCCGTTGCGGTAAATCAGCGTGGCCCGGCCGAGCGCGCCGAGGCTGATGCGGTACTGCTCGCGCTCGCCATCGAGCGGAGCCAGTTCGACGCGCAGCGGCAGCGGCGTCGCCGCCGTCTTGTTCAACGGCGGCGGCAGCGGCGACGTGATGCCGATCAGATCAGACTGGATCACCACCTCGGCCCGGTGTTTGCGCACGCCAACGTCGGCCCGCCAGGCGGTATTGCCGCTCAGGCGATCCACCAGCGGCCAGGCGAAATGCCGGCTCACCTCGGCGATGGCGGCGTTGCCGCTGGCCTCGACCGCAACCTTGTCGCCGGCATTGTGCACCTGCACCCTGAACGGCCCGCCGAACACCCGGCCGGTGATTTCCGGGGCGTTGATCGTCGTTTCCGTGAAGTCGAGCTGGCCGCCCACCTGCGTCAGCGGCGGCAGGCCGGCCAGCAGTTCCAGTTCGTTGTTCTGAAAACGATAACGACCGCGCACGCGGGTCGCGTCAATGTTGTGCAGCGGCAGATCGAGTTCCAGATCGAGGCGGCCATTGCCTCTGGCTTTCATGCCCTCGGTGAAACGGTCGATGTCGGCGGCGAGCGGGCTGCGCTCGATGAAATTCAGGAATTCGCCGGTCGGCCCGGTGACACCGCCGCGCACCCGCAGCAGGCCATCGGCCGACTCGAAATCGGCCATGGTGGCGGTGACATCGGACAGCCGGGCGCCGAGGATGCGACCGCTGCTGGCGGCGATGCGCATGCCGACGCCGAACGCCATGTCGGCATCGACGCCGTCGATCAAGGGCCAGCCGTCGGCATAGTCGATGCGCGCGCCGGCCACCCTGGCGGTGACGCTGAACTGGCCGCTCTTGCCGTCGCGGAAAGGGAAATCGGCCAGATTGCCCTTGAGAACGAATTGGCCGTCGGCAACGCGGCCAGCGGTGATGCCGCGGCGAACCCAGGCGCGGGCATCGGCATCGATGACCGACGGCAGATAGCGCCACACGGCGCGCCCGTCGGCGCGCGTCAACACGCCCTGCAAATCGATGACGCCCGGCCCCTCGCCGCTGAAATGGTAACTGCCGTGCGCCTCGCCGGCGGCGTCGGGGTTGGCGAACTCAAGGCGCGGCAGACGCACGTCGATCTGGTCGCCGGCGATCGTCCAGCGCGCGTTGGCGTGCAGCGAATCGAACGCCATATCCGGTTCGGGAAACACCGCCGGCAGCGACAGGGTCGCGCGACGGCTGTCGAGCGTCAGGTCGCCGCCCTGCTCGTTCAGGTCGACGCGCCCATCGAGGCCGCCGCCGCCGGGGAAATCGCCGCTGGGCGCGAGGCCCAGACCGGAGAAGGCGGCGTTCAGCGCGTAGCGTTGCAGCGTCTCGTTCTCGCCGCCCCAGTCCTTGATCCCCCAACTGGCGCGCAATGCCGTCACCTGCCCCTGCGGCCGGTGGCGGAGCAATAACTGCCGGCTGTGCTCATCGAGCGGCAGGTGTTCGGCCAGCGCGGCGAGCGCGCCGAGATCGAGCAAGCTGGCGCTGGCCTTGCCGTCGATCAGGCCGCTGCCCGGCTCTTGCCGCCACTCGACGAGAAAATCGGTCGGCGCGACGCGCAGGCCCTGCTTCGTCAGCAGTTCGAGCTTCTGCCCGTGCACCGACCATGCGCCAGCCTGGTAGCGCCCTTCGAGGCGGCCGCGCAGATTCTTCAGCGCCAGTTCGGGCAGGGCGGGCTGCAAGCGCAGGCGCACGTCTTCGAGGGCGAGGTCGGCCGTCACCGTACCGCCGCCCTGGGCGAAATCGCCCCAGACGCGCAGCGCGCCGCGTCCTTGCGGCAGATCGACGGGGTAATCGACCCAGGCGTGCCAGCCGGCCAGATCGGCATAGTCGAGCTGGATGAAAACCTTGCCGGCCAGCGCCTTGAACGCCTCGCCGAGCGCGCCGGTGATTTCGCCGCGCACGTCGAGGCGGTCGGCCAGCGCCGGCGGCGGCGCGGCCGACAGGCCGAAGCTGTGTTTCCGGCCATGGTTGTCGAGTTCGAACTGGAGATCTTCCAGGATCAGCGGCGGCGCGGCGCGCAACTGGTCGTCCCAGACGATGGTCGCATTGCGGATGCGGATGCGCTTCTGCGCCAGCACCCAGTCGGCAAAGCCGGAATCGCCGCTGGCTGCCGGCGAAATGCCGGCCACGGTGATGCGCCCCCCGTCATCGCGGCGGATTTGCAACATGGGCCGCTCAAAGGCCAGCAGCGCCAGCACCGGCCGCCAGCGCCACAACGACTGCCAGGAGAGGGTTCCTTCGACGCGGCTCAGGGTAAAGGTCGGTTCGCCATCGGCATCGAGCAGGCGCACGTCGTCGAGGATCAGATTGGGGTTGAGGCCCTGCCAACTGGCGGCAATGTGGCCAATGCCGACCTGCTGACCGACGACGCGGCTGGCGGCCTCTTCGATCTCCGCCTTGTATTCGCCGACCCGGGGCAGGATCGCGTAGCGCAAGACCACCACCGTCAACGCCAGCAACAGCCAGACGACCAGGATGGTCCAGCCCAGGAGGCGCCACACGCGCCGCGCCGCAGGCCGGAACAGCAGCGGCCACAGCCAGTGCAGGCGATGATAAACGGCGGCGCGGAGTGGCGACGACCGGACGGGTTCAGTCACGCGGGCAACCGTTTTGCCAGAAGGCTTGCTGGATCACGACAATCGGCATCCGAAAAAACGCAATTCTATCCTTTTCGGCTGCCGGATTTCAGGGCGCAGATTTCAGGATTCCGGGCACGTCCGGCGGATTTGATTGAATCAGGCATTGAACATTCCCGCTACGTCATTGCGCTACGTCGCAGCATCCATGCGGCTTGTGGATTCTGCGTACTGCGACTTCGCGCAGCATGACACGCTTCGCT
>WQUQ01000166.1 GCA_009782025.1 Desulfobulbus sp.
ATTTCCATTAAAAACTTGAATAGTTAAAACCAGACAAATCCAGACTTATATAGGCTATCGAGGTAAAATTATTTCAGTTTCTATTGCGAAATAGAATTACGTGTTCTGGCCATGCGTAGATCCATCCCGAGTTCGAGGTTCGGGATTATGGCATGGTTTTAATTAAGGAAACAGTATTGGGGCTTGCCCCGCCCTACGGCATTGCTCATCCTTGCAGGCAGTCACCCCGCCCCGGCGTTCAATGACCGTTCCGCTCCAGCGCCAGCAAGGGCAGCATGCGTTCGAGGTAGGGTTGCCAGTCCGGCATGCGCAGGCCGAAATCGTGTTCCAGGCGGCGGCAATCGAGGCGGGAATTGGCCGGGCGGCGGGCGGGCAGCGGGTATTCGGCGGCGGGGATGGGGCGGATGGCATCCGCCGTCAGGCGTAGCTCGAAGCCGGGTATGGCGGCAGCCAAGCGGACAATGGTCTGGGCGAAGGCGCACCAACTGACCGGGCGCGCCGCCGCCAGATGGTAGAGGCGGCTCTCGCCCGCCGCCAGCGAATCGCCGCGATGCAGCAGGGCCAAAACCACGCCGGTGACGGTGGCGATCAGCGCCGCCGGAGTTGGCGAGCCGACCTGGTCGTCGACCACGTTCAGGCTGTCTTTTTCCCGCGCCAGGCGCAGGATGGTCTTGACGAAATTGCCGCCGCGCGCGCCGAACACCCAACTGGTGCGAAAAATCAGCGAACGGCAAGCGGCGGCGCGGATCGCCTCCTCGCCGGCCAGCTTGCTGGCGCCGTAAACGCCGAGCGGCCCGGTCGGGTCGCTTTCCACCCACGGCCCCGCCTTGCTGCCGTCGTATACGTAGTCGGTCGAGTAATGCACCAGCAGCGCGCCGCTGGCCGCCGCCGCTGCCGCCAGCGCGGCCGGCGCTTCGGCATTGATGCGGTACGCCCGTTCCGGCTCGGCCTCGGCCTTGTCGACGGCGGTGTAAGCCGCCGCATTGACGATGATCGACGGCCGAACCTCACGCAACACCCGGCGCACTCCGTCGAGATCGGCCAGATCGCATTCGCCCCGCCCGCAGGCCACGACTGTGCCATGCGGCGCCAGCGAACGCTGCAACTGCCAGCCGACCTGGCCATCCTTGCCGAGCAGCAGAATCGTCATGTCAAATTTTCACGCCGTCTCGTCAATCCACGCCTGCTGGATGGCTTCGAGAATCTTCTCGCCGCAATGCCTGGGATCGTCGTCGAAACCGGGCAGCGCCATCACCCAATCGCGCAGGTCGACGAAGTTGATGGTCAACGGATTTTTATCGGGATGGGCGTCGGCCAGTTCGATGGCGATGTCGTTGATGTCGGTCCATTTCATTTTTTGTGTCCTTCCTTCGCCATGTTGATGCTGTATTTGGGAATCTCGACCACCAGCGGCGTTTGCCCGACGATGGCCTGGCAACCCAGGCGGGAGTTGGGTTCCAGGCCCCAGGCCTGGTCCAGCAAATCTTCTTCTTCCTCCTCGGCCGGATTCAACGAGGCGAAGCCTTCGCGGACGATGACATGGCAGGTGGTACAAGCACAGGACATGCCGCAAGCATGATCGAGATCAATACCATTCTCGACCAGGTTGAGACAGATCGACTTGCCCGCCTCGGCTTCGATGACGGCGCCATCCGGGCAGCTTTCGACATGCGGCAAAACGATGAGTTGCGTCATCTTTCTTCTCCCATCCTGATTTCGTCGACCTTGCGGCCCGAAAGCACTTTCCTGATGCTTTGATCCATGCGGCGGTGGGCGAATTCCTGGGTCTCGAAGCCGAGGTCGTCCATGGCGATATTGATGGCGCGGCGGTTATCGCCCGCCGCCGCGGCGCGCAATTTGGCCATGCTGGCGCGGATTTTCTCCTGCTCGGCGGCATTGAGCAGATGGGCATCCTCGGCCAGCGCCGCCTCGGTCGCCTCGATCATGCGCTCGGCCTCGACCTGGCTCTCGCGCAGGGCGCGGGCCATGGCGTCGTCCTTGGCGTGCGTCAGCGAATCCTGGAGCATGCCGGCAATTTCCTCGTCGGACAGACCGTAAGAGGGCTTGACCATAACGCTCGATTCGACGCCGGTGGTCTGCTCGCGGGCGGAAACCGACAAGAGGCCGTCGGCATCGACCTGAAACGTCACGCGGATGCGCGCCGCGCCCGCCACCATCGGTGGAATGCCGCGCAGTTCGAAACGGGCCAGCGAGCGGCAATCGGCGACCATCTCGCGCTCGCCCTGGACGACGTGGATGGCCATCGCCGTCTGGCCATCCTTGAAGGTGGTGAATTCCTGGGCGCGCGCGGTCGGGATCGTGGCATTGCGCGGAATCACCTTCTCGGTCAGACCGCCCATGGTTTCCAGGCCGAGCGACAGCGGGATGACATCGAGCAGCAGCCAGTCGTCCTTGCCGGTCTTGTTGCCGACCAGCAGGTTGGCCTGGGTCGCGGCGCCAAGGGCGACAACCTTGTCCGGGTCGAGATTGGTCAGCGGCTCCTGACGAAAGAAATCGCCGACCGCCTTCTGGATCTGCGGCATGCGCGTGGCGCCGCCGACCATGACCACGCCCTTGATCTCATCGGGGTGCAGGCCGGTGTCGCGCAGCGCCTTCTTGACCGGTTGCAGCGTCTTCGACACCAGCGTCTGGGTAATGGCGGCGAAGGTGGGAACGTCGAGCTTGAGATCGACCATCTCGTTGGTCGACAGGCGGGCGGTGATCGGCGCTTCCGGGTTCAGGGTCAGGAATTCCTTGGCTTCGCGGCAGCGCATCATCAAGAGCCGGGCATCCTCCGGCGCCAGGGGCTGCAACCTGGCCTGCTCGACCACCCAGCAATAGATGCGGTGATCGAAATCGTCGCCGCCGAGCGCCGAATCGCCGCCGGTCGCCAACACTTCAAAAACGCCCTTGCTCAGCCGGAGGATGGAAATGTCGAAAGTGCCGCCGCCGAGGTCATACACCGCATAGACGCCCTCCGCCGCGTTGTCGAGGCCGTAGGCAATGGCGGCGGCGGTCGGTTCGTTCAGCAGGCGCAGCACGTTCAGCCCGGCCAGGCGGGCGGCATCCTTGGTGGCCTGGCGCTGGGCATCGTCGAAATAGGCCGGAACGGTAATCACCGCGCCGACCAGATCGCCGCCATGTTCGCCAAATAAGGCCGCCTCGGCGCGGGCCTTCAAGCCCTTGAGAATTTCCGCCGAAATTTCGACCGGACTCTTGACGCCGGCATGGGTGCGCAGCTTGACCATGCCCGGCGTCTCGACGAAATCGTAGGGCATGGCCTCGATATGGGCGATGTCGGCAAGCCCGCGGCCCATGAAGCGTTTGACCGAAACGATGGTGTGGCGCGGATCGACCGTCTGGTTCTTCTGCGCCTCGTAGCCGACCTCGGCCGAACCATCGGCATGGTAGCGCACCACCGAAGGCAGCAGCGGCCGCCCATGCTCGTCGTTGAGACAGACGGCCAGACCGCTGCGCACGGTGGCGACCAGCGAATTGGTGGTGCCGAGATCAATGCCGATCGCCAGCTTGTGCTCATGCGGAGCTGCGGATTCGCCGGGTTCGGCGATTTGGAACAGAGCCATTGGGGAGTTGAGAGTTGAGAGTTGAGAGTTGGGGAGTGGAGAGTGGGGAGGAAGGGGTTCTGCTCTCGACTCCCCTACTCTCCACTCTCGACTAAATTCATCCATCCAGCGATGCCAGGGCATCATCGATTTCAGCAAGCAGTTTTTCCAGAAACATCAGGCGGCGCACCCGGTCGGCGGCCAGCGCGAAATCCTTTTCGGCATCGAGCAGACGCCCAAGTTCGTCGTAACGCTCGGCCATGTCGCCGCGCAACCGGTTGTGCAGATGTTCCAACTCGTGATGATCGCCGCCGCTGCGCGCCCCCATCACCGCCTCGCGCCATTCCAACTGTTCGATCAGAAAATCGGCGGGCATCGCCCTGTTGTTCTCGGCCTGCACGTCATGGCCGGCCAATTCCAGCAGATAACGCGCCCGGCCAAGCGGTTTTTTCAAGGTCTGATACGCCTCATTGGCCCGCGTCGCCCACTGCATCGCCAAACGCCGCTCGTTTTCTGGCGCATTGGCGAAACGATCCGGGTGCACCTGGGCTTGCACGTCACGAAAACGCGAGTCGAGTTCCGACACATTCAGCCGGAAAACCCGTGGCAGTTCAAACAGGGAGAAGAAATCGGCGGTCAGATCCAACGGCAAACCCCGGAAAAACGGCGCATCAGAATGCGCCACACCTCAAAGCGAAGGCAGGGCTAGGCGCGCCCGCGCAGACAGTACGCCAGTACGGCAAGCGGGCAGCAACGACGCCCCGCCGAGCCGGCGCCAACCTCCCAACGCCTTAGACATTGAAGGATTCACCACAACCGCACTGATCCTTGACATTCGGGTTATTGAACTTGAATCCCTCGTTCAATCCCTCGCGGGCAAAATCCAGTTCCATGCCGTCGAGGTAAGGCAGGCTCTTGGCATCGACGACGACCTTGACGCCGGCCGTCTCGAACACCAGATCATCCTCATTCACCGCATCAACAAATTCCAGCTTGTAAGCCATCCCCGAACAGCCGGAAGTCCGCACGCCCAAGCGCAGGCCGATGCCTTTGCCGCGCTTGGCCAGAAAATTATTGACATGTTTTGCCGCCGCATCGGTCAGGGTAACGCCCATGCTCATTCTCCGTGCTTCTTCTTGTAATCCGCCACCGCCGCCTTGATGGCATCCTCGGCCAGGATCGAACAGTGAATTTTAACCGGCGGCAGCGCCAGCTCCTCGGCGATCTCGGTGTTCTTGATCGCCAGCGCCTGATCGACCGTCTTGCCCTTGACCCACTCGGTCACCAGCGACGACGAGGCAATCGCCGAACCGCAACCGTAGGTCTTGAACTTGGCATCCTCGATCACGCCGGCCTTGTTGACCTTGATCTGCAACTTCATCACATCGCCGCAAGCCGGCGCGCCAACCATGCCGGTGCC
>WQUQ01000167.1 GCA_009782025.1 Desulfobulbus sp.
CTGATGCTCCAGGCCAAGCGCAAACGCAAGATTGCCGACCCGACGCTGGTGTTTTTCCGCATCGCCATGCTCTGCATCATGCTGGCCACCCTGACCCTGGCCATCCTGCCGATGATTCCGGGCGGCGGCGCCGACATCTCGCCCCTACTGCTCGGCATCCTGATTCTGCACGGCCTATTTGGCTCGGTGATCTGCGGCATGCTGTACAAAATCCTGCCGTTCGCCCTCTGGATGGATCTGCAACAACTCGACCCGACGCTGGCAACCAAAGTCAGCACGCGCAAACTCCTGGGCGAAACGCCCATGACCCGGCATCTGCGCCTGCACGCCCTGGTCCTTCTTCTGCTGCTGTTCGCCCCCTTCGTCCCCGCGCTGGCCCGTCCGTCCGGCCTGCTGCTGGCCATCTCCTACAGCTGGCTCGAATGGAACCTGCTGACCGCTTGGGGAAATTACCGCCGCTACCGCCCGGCGGTAGCCTGAAGGATGCGCGCCCGCCGAATTTGCGGTTTCACGCCTGCGTGACACCCTCGCCCATCTCGCTCAACAGGCCGTCTTTTCGAAAGGAAACTCCGTGACTGAAGCCCAATCCGATCCCGCCGCCGCGCAGGCCCTGGCGGAAGCCGCCGCCGCCGCGATGTGGCCGCGCGACCGCGCCGCCCAGGCGCTGGGTATGAAGATCGTCCGCGTCGCCCCCGGCAGCGCGCTGGTGACCATGACTGTGCGCGCCGACATGACCAACAGCCATCGCGTCTGCCACGGCGGCATGATCTTCAGCCTGGCCGACACCGCTTTTGCTTACGCCTGCAATAGTGATAACCGCAACACCGTGGCCGCGGCCTGTCACATCGATTTTCTGGCCCCGGCCGAGGAAGGCGAGGTACTCGAAGCCGAAGCCATCGTCCGCTCGCAGGCCGGACGCACCGGCGTTTATGACGTGACGGTGCGCGCCGGCGGACGCAATATCGCCCTGTTTCGCGGCAACAGCTACCGCATCGCCGGCGAAGTCGTCGCCGGCGCGCAAGCAGCCGAATTCGCCTGAGCCGCCCCGGAACACGCCATTGCCGAGAAGTCAGGAACGGCGGCGAGGGGAGTAATCCATCAGCTACTGCATTGAAACCGCTCAAGAAGGAGCCAAGAGTCATGACTGAAGCATTCATCTGCGACGCCATCCGCACGCCAATCGGCCGCTACGGCGGCACGCTGGCAGCAATTCGCGCCGACGATCTTGGCGCCGTGCCGCTCAAAACCCTGCTTGAGCGTCATCCCCGCCTCGACTGGGCAGCCGTCGACGACATCATCTACGGCTGCGCCAATCAGGCCGGGGAGGACAACCGCAACGTCGCCCGCATGGCCGGCCTGCTCGCCGGGCTGCCGGTCGAGGTGCCGGGCGCCACGATCAACCGTCTGTGCGGCTCGGGCATGGATGCGGTCGGGCTGGCCGCTCGTTCGATCAAGGCCGGCGAAACCGAGTTGATGATCGCCGGCGGCGTCGAGAGCATGTCGCGCGCCCCCTTCGTGATGGGCAAGGCGGATAGCGCCTGGTCGCGGCAGGCGGCGATCTACGATACGACCATCGGCTGGCGTTTTGTGAACCCGCTGATGAAAAAGCTGTACGACACCCATTCGATGCCGCAAACGGCAGACAACGTCGCTGCCGATTTCTCGATCAGCCGCGCCGATCAGGATGCGTTCGCCCTGCGCTCGCAGCAGCGCTGGGCAGCGGCCCATGCCGCCGGCCGCTTCGCCGACGAAATCGTGCCGGTGAGCATCGCCGGCAAGAAGGGCGCGACCACGCTGTTTACCACCGACGAACACCCGCGCCCGGATACCACGCTGGAGATGCTGACCAAACTCAAAGGCGTCAATGGCCCGGAATTGAGCGTCACCGCCGGCAACGCCTCGGGCGTGAACGACGGCGCTTGCGCCCTCTTGCTGGCCTCGGAAGCCGCCGCCGGTCGCCACGGTCTGACGCTGCTGGCCCGCGTCGTCGGCATGGCGACGGCGGGCGTCGAACCGCGCATCATGGGTTTCGGCCCGGTGCCGGCGGTGCAGAAACTGCTGGCGCAAACGGGCCTTCGTCTGGAGCAGATGGACGTGATCGAACTCAATGAAGCCTTCGCCGCTCAGGGCTTGGCCGTGCTGCGCGGCCTTGGCCTGGCCGACGACGCCGCGCACGTCAATCCCAACGGCGGGGCCATCGCCGTCGGCCACCCGCTCGGCATGAGCGGCGCCCGGCTCGTCACCACCGCCGCTTACGAACTCAAGCGCCGCAATGGCCGCTATGCGCTGTGCACCATGTGCATCGGCGTCGGTCAGGGGATCGCCATGATTATCGAGAAAGTTTGAACCGCCATGTACCATCGAACGTAGCGGCAAAGCCTGAGCTACCGACCCTACAGACTGTGTAATTCCAATTTGCCATTGACCGCGGGCGCTACCTTGCGGATACTCCCGAGGCCTTTTGCACGCATTGCGCAAGGGGGTCGGCATACGGTCGGCCGCCAGGGAAAAACCAATATCCGGAGAAAAGCATGTCCGCAGATAAATCCACGATCATCTATACGCTTACCGACGAGGCGCCGCTGCTGGCAACTTGCGCCTTTCTGCCGATCATTCGCGCCTTTACCGGGCCGGCCGGCATTACGGTCGAGACCGCCGACATTTCCGTTGCCGCCCGCGTCATCGCCGAATTCCCTGAATTTCTGAACCCCGAGCAGCGCCTGCCGAACACGCTGGCCGAACTGGGCAAGAAGTGCCTGCTGCCCGAAACCAACATCATCAAGCTGCCCAACATCTCGGCCTCGGTGGCGCAATTGAAGGCTTGCATCAAGGAATTGCAGAGCCAGGGCTACAATATTCCAGACTACCCGGAAAATCCGGCTACCGACGAGGAGAAGGCGCTCAAGGCGCGCTTCGGCAAATGCCTTGGCTCGGCCGTCAACCCGGTGCTGCGCGAAGGCAACTCCGACCGCCGCGCGCCGGGGGCCGTCAAGAATTACGCCAGAAAGCACCCGCACTCGATGGGCGAATGGAAGCAGTGGTCGCAAACGCACGTCTCGCACATGCACAGCGGCGACTTCTATCACGGCGAAAAGTCGATGACCCTGGACAGGGCGCGGCGCGTGCGCATGGAACTGATCGGCAAAGGCGGCAAGACCACCGTGCTCAAACCGGAAACCAGGCTGCTCGAAGGCGAGATCATCGACTCCATGTTCATGAGCAAGAAGGCGCTGTGCGACTTCTACGAAAAGGAACTGGAAGACTGCCGCCAGGCCGGCATCCTGTTCTCGCTGCACGTCAAGGCGACGATGATGAAGGTTTCGCACCCCATCGTCTTTGGTCACTGCGTCAAGATCTACTACAAGGACGCCTTCGCGAAACACGCCAAAACTTTCGAGGAACTGGGCATCAACGTCAATAACGGCATGGTCGATCTGTACGAGAAAATCAAGACCCTGCCCGAATCCAAGCGCGACGAAATCATCCGCGACCTGCATGCCTGCCAGGAACATCGTCCGCGCCTGGCGATGGTTGATTCGGCCAAGGGCATCACCAATTTCCATTCGCCCAACGACATCATCGTCGATGCCTCGATGCCGGCGATGATGCGCCAGGGCGGCAAGATGTGGGGGGCCGATGGCAAGCAATACGACAGCAAGTGCGTCATGCCGGAATCGACCTTTGCCCGCATCTACCAGGAAATGATTGGTTTTTGCAAGTGGAACGGCAACTTCGATCCGCGCACCATGGGCACGGTGCCCAACGTCGGCCTGATGGCCCAGCAGGCCGAGGAATACGGCTCGCACGACAAGACCTTCGAGATCGCCGAGGACGGCATCGCCAACATCGTCGACATCGACACCGGCGAAGTGCTGCTGACGCAAAACGTCGAAACGGGCGACATCTGGCGCATGTGCCAGGTCAAGGACGCGCCGATCCGCGACTGGGTCAAGCTCGCCGTCACCCGCGCCCGCAACTCCGGCATGCCGGCCGTTTTCTGGCTCGATCCGTACCGTCCGCACGAGAACGAACTCATCAAGAAAGTCGTCAAGTATCTCAAGGATCACGACACCGCCGGTCTCGACATCCAGATCATGTCGCAGGTGCGCGCCATGCGTTACACGCTGGAGCGCGCCGCCCGCGGCCTCGACACCATCTCGGTCACCGGCAACATCCTGCGCGATTACCTGACCGACCTGTTCCCGATCATGGAACTCGGCACCTCGGCCAAGATGCTGTCCATCGTTCCGTTGATGAACGGTGGCGGCATGTACGAAACCGGCGCCGGCGGCTCGGCCCCCAAGCACGTGCAGCAACTGACCCAGGAAAACCACCTGCGCTGGGATTCGCTGGGCGAATTCCTGGCTCTGGCGGT
Source organism: Desulfobulbus sp. (assembly GCA_009782025.1). Taxonomy (GTDB): domain Bacteria; phylum Pseudomonadota; class Gammaproteobacteria; order Burkholderiales; family Rhodocyclaceae; genus Azonexus. The sequence goes on from WQUQ01000167.1 coordinate 4,376, forward strand.
GTCGCTGGAAGACATGGGCCTCAAGGAAAACAACGCCCGGGCCAAGCTCCTGGCCAGGACGCTGGATGCCGCCACCGGTACGCTCCTCGACAACAACAAATCGCCGTCGCCGAAAACCGGCGAACTGGACAATCGCGGCTCGCAATTCTATCTGGCCCTGTACTGGGCGCAGGAACTGGCGGCGCAGAAAGAGGATGGCGAACTGGCCGCCCACTTCGCCAAGCTGGCCAAGACCCTGGCGGCCAGCGAAGCCGCCATCGTTGCCGAATTGAAAGCGGTGCAGGGCAAGGCGGTGGACATCGGCGGCTACTACAAGGCCGATTCGGCAAAATGCAAGGCGGTGATGCGCCCCAGCCCGACGCTGAACGCCGCATTGAAAGCCGCGCAGCCGGCCTGAGCGGTTACCTGCCGGCGGCAAGCGTCGGCAGACCAGAAACAGGAGGTTCACGAACCTCCTGTTTCACGATGAGTTTCACGATGATTCCCGCCCGATAAGGCCGCGTAGGGCGGCCATGCTTGCAGAACTGCGTGCGCCTGACTTGGCCAACGTCCATGACCGAACCTCGTAAACACTACATCCGCCCCCTCGATCTGAAACACGGTC
>WQUQ01000168.1 GCA_009782025.1 Desulfobulbus sp.
GTCATGCTGCGCGTAGTCGCAGCATCCATGCGGCTCGTGGATTCTGCGACTACGCTTCGCTCCGCGCAGAATGACAACCCTTGATTGCCGGGTGAATAGCATCATGATGCGACGCAACAGATGCGACGCAACATCTTGAATTGGCCTGGGCTTGCCGGTACATTGAGCGGTTGTTGAAATTTTCGTAGAGGCCGAGGCGTCGCGCGATGCCCGGCTTTTTTTGTCATTGGCCGCGAATTCGGCCACCTGAAGGAAGACATTTGATGGAACCGGCAGTGCCCGAGCGGCAGGGTTTGTACGATCCGCGCAATGAACACGACGCTTGCGGCGTCGGCTTCGTGGCCCATGTCAAGGGGCAGAAAAGTCACAGCATCATCGAGCAGGGCTTGCTGATCCTGAAAAATCTCGATCATCGCGGCGCGGTCGGGGCCGACCCGTTGCAGGGCGACGGGGCCGGCATTCTGATTCAGATGCCGGATCAGTTCTACCGCGAGGAGATGGCGCGCCAGGGCGTGACCTTGCCGCCGGCCGGAGAATACGGCGTCGGCATGATTTTTCTGCCGCAGGAGGCAGCCTCGTTATACGCCTGTGTCGAGGAGATCGAACGCTCGGTCAAGGCCGAGGGCCAGGTGCTGCTCGGCTGGCGCGACGTGCCGGTCAATCGTGACATGCCGATGTCGCCGGCGGTCAAGGCCACGGAACCGGTGATCCGTCAGGTTTTCGTCGGTCGCGGGCCGGATGTTTTTGTCACCGATGCGCTGGAAAGAAAGCTCTACGTCATCCGCCGCCGCGCCGCCAATGCCATCCGGGCGCTCAATCTGAAGCACGGCCAGGAATTTTACGTGCCCTCCTTTTCTGCCCGCACCGTCAATTACAAGGGGCTGCTGCTGGCCGACCAGGTGGGCGTGTATTACCTCGATTTGCAGGACAAGCGCGTGGTTTCGGCGCTGGCCCTGGTGCACCAGCGTTTTTCGACCAATACCTTTCCCACCTGGGATCTCGCCCACCCTTTCCGCTACATCGCCCACAACGGCGAGATCAATACCCTGCGCGGCAACGTCAACTGGTTCAAGGCGCGCGAGCAGGCGATTTCTTCGCCCATTCTCGGCGATGACCTGAAGAAGATATGGCCGCTGCATTATCCCGACCAGTCCGATTCCGCTTCTTTCGATAACTCGCTCGAACTCTTGGTGCTGGGCGGCGGCTACTCGCTGGCCCAGGCGATGATGCTGATGATCCCGGAAGCCTGGGAAAAACACACGATGATGGACGAGAACCGGCGCGCCTTCTACGAATACCACGCGGCCATGATGGAGCCGTGGGACGGCCCGGCTGCCGTGGCCTTCACCGATGGCCGCCAGATCGGCGCGACGCTCGATCGCAACGGCTTGCGCCCGGCGCGTTATCTGGTCACGGAAGACGATCTGGTGGTGATGGCCTCCGAATCCGGCGTGTTGCCGATCCCGGAGAAGAAGATTGTCAAGAAATGGCGCTTGCAGCCGGGCAAGATGTTTCTGATCGACATGGAGCAGGGGCGCATCATTGATGACAAGGAGTTGAAGGATGGGCTGGCCAACGCCAGGCCCTACCGCGAGTGGATCAACAAGATCCGCATCAAGCTCGACGCGGTGCCGGCGACCGACGAGCCACCGCACGCCGCCTCCGCCGCCTCGCTGCTCGACCGCCAGCAGGCGTTCGGCTACACGCAGGAAGACATCAAGGTCATCCTGGAACCGATGGTGGAAAACGGCGAGGAGCCGACCGGTTCGATGGGCAGCGATAGCGCGCTGCCGGTGTTGTCGCAGAAAAACAAGACGCTCTACGCCTATTTCAAGCAACTGTTCGCACAGGTGACCAATCCGCCGATCGACCCGATCCGCGAGGATCTGGTGATGTCGCTGGTGTCCTTCATCGGGCCGAAGCCGAATCTGCTCAACACCGTCGACGTCAATCCGCCGATCCGCCTCGAAGTCGCGCAGCCGGTGCTGACCCGCGCCGAGATCGAAAAGCTGCGTCACATCGAGCGCCACACCTCGGGCAAGTTCCGCTCCTTCGAACTGGACATCTGCTATCCGCTGGCCTGGGGCAAGGAGGGCATCGAAGCGCGACTCGCCTCGCTGGCGGCCGATGCCGAGGACGCCGTGCGTTCCGGGGCCAACGTGCTGATCGTCTCCGACCGCCGGCTCGACGCCGGGCATGTCGCCATTCCGGCGCTGCTCGCCACCTCGGCCATCCATCAGCATCTGGTCAGGCAGGGCTTGCGCACCAGCACCGGCCTGGTGGTCGAAACCGGCTCGGCGCGCGAGGTGCATCACTTCGCGCTGCTCGGCGGCTTCGGGGCCGAGGCCGTGCATCCCTGGCTGGCGCTGGAAACCCTCGCCGCGATGGCCAGGGGGGACGCCGAGAAGGCTGAAAAATACAGCAAGAACTTCGTCAAGGCGATCGGCAAGGGGCTGAACAAGGTGATGTCCAAAATGGGCATTTCGACCTACATGTCCTACACCGGCGCGCAGATTTTCGAGGCCATCGGCCTGAAAAAGGATTTCGTCGAAAAATACTTCACCGGCACGCCGTCGAACATCGAGGGCATCGGCGTGTTCGAGGTGGCGGAGGAAGCCATCCGCCTGCACCGCGAAGCCTTTTCAGACGACCCGCTGCTGGCCGGCATGCTCGATACCGGCGGCGAATACGCCTGGCGCGTGCGCGGCGAGGATCATCTGTGGACGCCGGATACCATCGCCAAATTGCAGCACGCGACCCGCTCCGGCAAAACCGCGACCTACCAGGAATACGCCCGACTCATCAACGACCAGAGCAAGCGTCACCTGACCCTGCGCGGCCTGTTCGAGTTCAAGCCACAGGGCGCACCGGCGCCGCTTTCCGAAGTCGAGCCGGCGAAGGAAATCGTCAAACGCTTCGCCACCGGCGCCATGTCGTTGGGTTCGATTTCGACCGAGGCGCACACGACGCTGGCGCTGGCGATGAACCGCATCGGCGGCAAATCCAACACCGGCGAGGGCGGCGAGGACGCCCGCCGCTTTCAGCCGCTGAAGGCCGGCCAGAAGCTGTCGGAAATCATCGGCGCCGGGCGCATCGAGCGCGACTATGAGTTCAAGGCCGGCGATTCGCTGCGTTCGGCCATCAAACAGGTGGCCTCGGGCCGCTTCGGTGTCACGGCGGAATACCTGGTCAATGCCGACCAGATTCAGATCAAGATGGCCCAGGGCGCGAAGCCTGGCGAGGGCGGGCAACTGCCGGGGCATAAAGTCTCCGAATACATCGGCTTTCTGCGCCATTCGGTGCCGGGCGTCGGCCTGATTTCGCCGCCGCCGCATCACGACATCTATTCCATCGAAGATCTGGCGCAGTTGATCCATGACCTCAAAAACGCCAACAGCCGCGCCTCCATCTCGGTCAAGCTGGTTTCCGAGGTCGGCGTCGGCACCGTCGCTGCCGGCGTCGCCAAGGCCAAGGCCGATCACGTCGTCATTGCCGGCTTCGACGGCGGCACTGGCGCATCGCCCCTGTCCTCGATCAAACACGCTGGCACGCCGTGGGAACTGGGTCTGGCCGAAACGCAGCAAACCCTGGTGCTGAACCGCCTGCGCTCGCGCATCCGCGTCCAGGTCGACGGTCAGATGAAAACCGGCCGTGACGTGGTCGTCGGCGCCTTGCTCGGGGCCGATGAATTCGGCTTCGCCACCGCGCCGCTGGTCGTCGGCGGCTGCATCATGATGCGCAAATGCCACCTCAACACCTGCCCGGTCGGCGTTGCCACGCAAGACCCGGAGTTGCGCAAACGCTTCACCGGCCAGCCCGAGCATCTCGTCAATTACTTCTTCTTCGTTGCCGAAGAGGTGCGCGAAATCATGGCGAGCCTGGGCATCCGCCGCTTCGACGACCTGATCGGCCGCGCCGACCTGCTCGACATGCGCGCCAGCGTCAATCACTGGAAGTCGCAAGGGCTTGATTTTTCGCGCATTTTCCACCAGCCGACCGTACCGCCCGAGACGCCGCGCCGCCACACCGAGGTGCAGGATCACGGGCTGGAAAAGGCGCTCGACAACACGCTGATCGGCCAGGCCAAAAAGGCGCTGGAAAAAGGGGCCAAGGTGCAGATCGAAACGGCCATTGGCAACGTCAACCGCACCTGCGGCGCCATGCTCTCGGGCGAAGTGGCCCGCCGCTACGGCCACGCCGGCCTGCCGGACGACACCATCCACATCAAGCTGACCGGCACCGCCGGCCAGTCCTTCGGCGCTTTTCTGGCGCGCGGCGTGACGCTGGAACTGACCGGCGAGGGCAACGATTATGTCGGCAAGGGGCTATCCGGCGGGCGCATCATCATCAAGCCGAACCCGGATTTTCGCGGCGATACCCAGCACAACATCATCTGCGGCAACACCGTGATGTACGGCGCAACCGAGGGCGAAGCCTTCTTCGCCGGCGTCGGCGGCGAGCGCTTCTGCGTGCGCAACTCCGGCGGCACGGCGGTGGTCGAGGGCGTCGGCGACCACGGCTGCGAATACATGACGGGCGGCACCGTCGTCGTGCTCGGCCTGACCGGGCGCAATTTCGCCGCCGGCATGTCGGGCGGCATCGCCTACGTGCTCGACGAGGATGGCAGCTTCAGAGAGCGCTGCAATCTGGCTCAGGTGGCTCTGGAAAAAGTGCTGCCCGCGTCTCGCCAGACCCGCGAGCCGCTGCATCGCGGCCTGGCCGACGAGGCGCAGTTGAAGGAACTGATTACCCGCCACGGCGAAGCCACCGGCAGCCAGACCGCCCGGCGCATCCTCGCCGACTGGGACTCTTGGCGCGAGAAGTTCGTCAAAGTCTATCCGCATGAATACAAGCGCGCCTTGAGTGAGGCCGCCGCCGAGAAGGAGTCCGCATAATGGGCAAGCCGACGGGTTTCATCGAATACGAACGGCTGACCGAGGCTTACGACCCGGTGGAGAGCCGCCTGCGCCATTACCGCGAGTTCGTGCACACCCTCAACGACAGCGACGCCCGCATCCAGGGCGCGCGCTGCATGGATTGCGGCGTGCCGTTCTGCACCAGCGGCTGTCCGCTGAACAACATCATTCCCGACTGGAACGATCTGGTGTACCGCGGCAACTGGAAGCAGGCATTGGACGTGCTGCATTCGACCAACAACTTCCCCGATTTCACCGGCCGCATCTGCCCGGCGCCCTGCGAAGCCGCCTGCACGCTCGGCATCAACGCCGCGCCGGTGGGCATCAAGTCGATCGAGCATTGCATCATCGACAAAGGCTGGGAGATGGGCTGGATCGCGCCGCAGCCGGCCAGGCACAAGAGCGGCAAGAAGGTCGCCATCGTCGGCTCCGGCCCGGCCGGCCTGGCCGCCGCCCAGCAACTGGCGCGCGTCGGACACGCGGTGACGGTGTTCGAGAAAAACGACCGCGTCGGCGGCCTGCTCGGCTACGGCATTCCCGACTTCAAGCTGGAAAAGACCGTGATCGACCGCCGCGTCGCCCAGATGGAAGCCGAGGGCGTCGTCTTCAAGACCCGGATCATCGTCGGCAGTCAGGATGTTCCGGCCGGCATCATCAACGATGCCAGCGAATTCGTTTCGGCCGAGGCTTTGCAGAAGGATTTTGACGCGGTGATCCTCGCCGCCGGCGCGGAAATCCCGCGCGACCTGCCGGTGCCGGGGCGCGAGTTGAAGGGCGTGTACGCCGCGCTGGAATTCCTCATTGCGCAGAACAAGGAAGTGCAGCAGGGCAAGAAAAACCCGATCAACGTCAAGGGCAAGCACGTCATCGTCATCGGCGGCGGCGATACCGGTTCCGATTGCGTCGGCACCGCCAACCGTCACGGCGCGGCCTCGGTGACCCAGTTCGAACTGCTGCCGCTGCCGCCGGAACAGGAAAACAAGGCCCTGACCTGGCCCTACTGGCCGACCAAACTACGCACTTCCTCGTCGCACGAAGAGGGCTGCACGCGCGACTTCGCCGTCGCCACCAAGGCTTTCATCGCCGACGGCGAGGGCAAGGTCAAGGCCCTGCAAGCCGTGCGCGTCGCGTGGCAGGACGGCAAGATGAGCGAAATCGCCGGCTCCGAATTCGAGCTGCCGTGCGACGCCGCCTTTCTGGCCATGGGCTTCACTCACCCGGTCGGCGCGCTGCTCGACGCCTTCGGCGTGGCCAGGGATGCCCGCCAGAACGCCAGGGCGACCACCGAGGGCGAAGGCTGCTACCAGACCAACGTGACCAAGGTTTTCGCCGCCGGCGACGTGCGCCGCGGTCAGTCGCTGGTCGTCTGGGCCATCCGCGAGGGCCGCCAGGCCGCCCGCGCGGTCGATGCCTTCCTGATGGGAGAAACGACCCTGCCGCGTTGATGGGATCGCCGCGCCGGCCCGCCCGGGCGCGCCGGGTCGTTCACTCACCTTCAAACCATTGCGCCATAATGTTACGAATTTGTGGCGCACCGCGCTTTATCAATCCGTCAAAAGAATGCACGCCACCGCGAGAACCGCACCATGAACCAGGATGAACTCAAACGGGCTGTCGCCCAGGCCGCCGCCGACTACGTGGCGGAATATGCGCCGGCGGGCAGCGTCATCGGCGTGGGCACGGGGTCGACGGCCAATTTTTTCATTGACGCGCTGGCGCCGCTGAAGGGGCGCTATCGCGGCGCTGTCGCCAGTTCCGAGGCGACTCGCCAGCGCCTCGCCGGGCATGGCTTCGCGGCGCTCGATCTCAACGAGGTTGAGCATATCCCGGTCTATGTCGATGGCGCCGATGAGATCGATGGCGGGCTGAACATGGTCAAGGGCGGTGGCGGCGCGCTGACGCGCGAGAAGATCGTCGCCGCGGTGGCCGCCACCTTCGTCTGCATCGCCGATGCCTCGAAGCAGGTCGCCACTCTGGGCCGGTTTCCGCTGCCGGTCGAGGTCATTCCCATGGCCCGCGCCCATGTCGCCCGCGAACTCGCCAAACTGGGCGGCCGGCCAATGCTGCGCGAGGGCTTCGTCACCGACAACGGCAACCTGATTCTCGATGTGCATGGCTTGGCGATCAGCGACCCGAAGGGCCTGGAAGCGCGGATCAACCAGATCGCCGGCGTCGTCACCAACGGTTTGTTCGCCATCCGTCCGGCCGATGTGCTGCTGCTGGGTACGGCTAGCGGCGTCCGCCGTTTCGGCTGACCACGCCATGAATCAGCGCCCCAAACTACGTTACCGTCGCCTGGAGGATGTCCGGCGTAGCGCGGATCTGCGCCAGGCGATGATCCTCGCCGAGGCTGCCAACAACGCCAAGGACGCCTTCCTGGCCAATATGAGCCACGAGATCCGCACGCCGTTGAACATCATCCTCGGCCAGATCCACCTGCTGACCGAAGAAAACCCGACGCCGGCGCAGGTGGTGCGGTTGAACAAGATCACGGCCGCCGCCGAGCGCTTGCTGCTGCTGATTAACGACGTGCTCGACCTGTCCCGGATCGAATCCGAGCAGATGCCGATTACCCGCAGTGATTTCCAGCTTGCCGATGTGCTTGACTACGTGGCCAGCCAGGTTGGCGAACAGGCCCGCGACAAGGGACTGCGGCTCGATGTCCGGCATGGCAACACGCCCGCCTGGCTCAACGGCGACCCGGCCCGGTTGCGCCAGGCGCTGCTCAACTATGCCCAGAACGCCGTCAAGTTCACCGAACGCGGCAGCATTGGCCTGAGCGCCCGCCTCGAAGCGGAGGAGGGCGACACGCTGCTGATCCGCTTCGAGGTTCGCGACAGTGGCATCGGCATCGCGCGCGACAAGATTCCCCTGATTTTCCAGCCCTTCGTCCAGGCCGACGCCTCCATGACGCGCCGCTATGGCGGCTCCGGCCTCGGCCTGGTCATCACCCGTCGCCTGGTCGAGCTGATGGGCGGCGAAACCGGTGTCGACAGCGAACCCGGACGCGGCAGCCTGTTCTGGTTTACCGTCCGTCTGCAACGCGCGGCCGGCAAGGCGGCAGCCCCGGCCAGTACGGCGGCAGTCGCCGCCGCGCCGCCGGATGAGACGGCGATCATCGACGGACTACGCCGTATTCCTGGCCTCGATGTCGAGGCCGGCCTGCATGTGGTGCGCAACCGGCGCAGTCAGTACCTGCGCTTGCTGGAAATGTTCGCCAAGAGCCACCGCGACGACCTCGACCGGCTGCGCGCCGCCCTGGCTGCCGGCGACAACGAGAACGCCCGCCTGCTCGCCCACTCGCTGAAGGGCGTTGGCGGCAACATTGGCGCCGCCGGGCTGCAACAGGCGGCCGCCGCGTTTGAAGCCGCACTCAAGGCCGGCGCCGACGGCCCGCCGCGGGAACCGTTGCTGGCCGCCGTCGCCGCCGCCCACGGCGATTTGCTGGCCGGGCTGCACCGGCATTTGCCGCAACTGGCCCCGCCCCCGGCCGCCGCCGTCGACTGGCCGGCGCTGCGGCAACTGCTCGACGAACTCGCCGTTCTGCTCGAAACGGCGGACATGGCGGCCTACCAGCGCTGTAATCAGCATGGCGAGCAGATCCGTCAAGCCCTTGGCGATCTCGGCGGACGCCTGGTCAACGAGATCGAAGCCTTCGCTTTTCCCGAAGCGCTGGAAACGCTGACGGCCGCTCGCCTTGCCTTTCCGCAATTGGCCGCCGCTCAAGCCGATTCCTGATTCCATTGCCAAATCAGCCGATGACTTTGTCGGCTTCGCTTGCCGTACAACCGTACTGTCTGCGCTTCGCCTTCGCGTCCTCGGCTGATTTAAAAATGGAATGAAAAGAAAACGGCCCCGCCACTGCGGGGCCGTTCATCCATGCGGAAGCAACTCAGGTCGTGGGCGCAACGTAACCTTGAATCGGGTCGGCGCCGTCGCCGAAGAAGTGCTTCTCGACCTGTTCCGCCAAATATTTGCGGTGGCGCGCATCGACTAGGTTGAGACGGTTTTCGTTGATGAGCATGGTCTGCATCCGAATCCATTGCTGCCACGCCTCCTTGGAGACATGCTCGAAGATGCGCTGGCCGAGGGCGCCGGGGTAGGGCGGAAGATCAAGCCCCTCGGCTTCGCGGCCGAGTTTGATGCAATGGACGGTACGTGCCATGTGCTGCTCCATGTGTGGTGAAATGACCGCGACGATTTTATTCCATTTTCAAATCAACCGATGGCTTTGTCGGCTTCGCTTGCCGTGCAACCGCACTGTCTGCGCTTCGCCTTCGCGTCCTCGGCTGATTTAAAAACGGAATTACGTCAGCCGATACTCGCCAGTCGCGCCTTCGGGCCGGGCGGGTGCTTGATGAAATACTGGCGGATGCCGCGGACGATGGCCTCGGCCAGTTTCTCCTGATAGGCGTCGTCGTTGAGCCGGCGTTCTTCTTCCTGATTGGAGATGAAGGCCGTTTCGATCAGCGCCGAGGGAATATCCGGCGCTTTCAGTACGGCGAAGCCGGCCTGTTCGACCTGGCCCCGGTGCAAGGTGTTGATCGACCCCAGTTCGCCGAGCAGATAGCGGCCGAGTTTGAGGCTGTCGGCGATGGTTGCCGTCTGCGACAGATCGAGCAGGGTGCGGGCGAGGAAGGGGTCGCGCGAGCGGCGGATATCGATGCCGCCGATCAGATCGGCCTCGTTCTCGCGCTGCGCCAGGAGGCGCGCCTGGGTGCTCGAAGCGCCGCGCTCGGAGAGCACGAATACCGACGATCCCCTGGCGTCGGGCTTGATCCAGGCATCGGCATGAATCGACAGAAAAAGATCGGACTGCACCCGCCGCGCCTTCTGCACGCGGACGTTGAGCGGGACGAAGAAATCGGAATCGCGGGTGAGCACGGCGCGCATGTTCGGTTCGCCGTCAATGAGCCGTTTCAGGCGCTTGGCGACGGCCAGCGTGACGGCCTTTTCGTGCGTGCCGCCCTTGCCGACGGCGCCGGGGTCCTCGCCGCCGTGTCCGGGATCGAGGGTGATGGTCACCAGGCGGTCGACCACCGGCTTGCCGGATTTTTTCGCCGTTTGCACTTCCGGCGCGTCGACTTTCGCCTCCGCCTTTTTGTCGTCGAGCGGAAAATCCTGCTCGTTCGGCAGCGGCTCGACCTTGTCCTCGCGCCCTTCGAGCAGGGCCATCAGCGGGTCGGGCGGTTGCGCCGGATAAACGTCGAGCACCAGGCGATAACCATATTCGCCCACCGGCGCCAGGGTGAACACCTGCGGCTTGACCTTGCCCTTCAACTCCATGACCAGGCGCACGACGCCCGGCTTGAAGCGGCCGGCGCGCAGCAGCTTGATGTTGGGATCATCATCGGCCAGCTTGCCGGCCAGGCTGTCGAGCACGCTGTTGAATTCGACGCCTTCGATGTCGACGACCAGACGGTCGGGATTGTCGATCAGAAAATGATTGAACTGGATCGCCGCGTCGCTTTCGAGCGTCACGCGGGTGTAGTCGGCGGCCGGCCAGACGCGCACGGCGAGCACCGTCGGCCGCTTGGCCGCGGCCCCGGCCAGCGGCGTGACCGAGAGAATCAGCGCGGCCCCGGCGGTGCGCAGGAGTTGCCGGCGCTGTGGCTGGCACTCCAGGCTGCGGCCAGCCCTTCTAGACATTGCGCGCCTTTCCGTGAAACGACGAGGGTTTCGAGCATCCGCCCCGCGCCCTCATGGCGCAGGCACAAACGGAGATCCGGCGGCGGGACGCAGCCCGCGGCGCGCTCCGGCCATTCGACCAAGCAGATTGCGCCCGCGTTGAAATAGTCGCCAAACCCCGCATCGAGAAACTCCTCGGGTGACTCGAAACGATAAAAATCAAAGTGATACAAGTATAAGCTAGAAACAACATAAACTTCAACCAGAGAATAGGTCGGGCTTTTGACCGGGCCGTCGTGGCCGAGCGCGCGGATCAGCGAGCGCGCCAAGGTCGTCTTGCCGGCTCCGAGATCGCCTTCGAGGTAGATGACCAGGCCGCCGCTCAAGAGGTCGGCGCAAACCTCCGCTCCCTCGCCCCACGAAAGCGGGGAGAGGGCCGGGGTGAGGGGTAAAGGGTTGATGGACGCGAGGTGCGAAGGGCAAGCTCCGTGCCCCTCACCCCGGCCCTGGAGGGACGGCCATGCAGGGCTGTCCCGTTCCGCGGGCGCGGAGCAGTGCTCCGCGACAAGGCCGAAGGCCGCAGGACAGCCGCAGGCTGGTCCCGCGCAGCGGGATTCGGCGAAGCCGAACAAACCCCCGCTACCCCCGCGCGCGCGGGGAGAGGGAGCATTCAGGCGCGCCGCCAGCAAAGCCCCGAAACGCTGCGTCGCAGCCTCGTTGGGCAAGGGATAAAGGGCGGTAACATCGGGGCTATGCACGATCGGGACTCCACGGTGGATTACAGGGCGCTGCGCGAGGAAATCCGCGCCGCCGGCCGCCGGCTTGGTTTTTCCGCCATCGGCGTCGCCCGCGCCGAGCCGGGGGCGGCGGCCGTCGGCGGTCTGCGCGCCTGGCTGGCCGAGGGCTGCCACGGCACGATGGATTATATGGCCCGTCATGCCGAACTGCGCGCCCGGCCGGCGCTTCTGCACCCCGGCGCGCGGACGGTGATCGCGGCGGCGCTCGATTATCTGCCGCCCGGGCAAATCGCGCCCGACCCCGAACAGGCGGCGATTTCGCGCTACGCCCAGGGCCGCGATTACCACAAGATCGTGCGTACTCGCTTGCAAAAACTGGCCGATGCCATCGCCGCCCGCATCGGCCCTTTCGGCTATCGCGTCTTTTCCGATTCCGCGCCGGTCATGGAAGTCGAATTCGCCCGCCAGGCCGGCCTCGGCTGGCGCGGCAAGCACTCTCTGCTGCTGACCCGGCGCGGCTCCTGGCATTTTCTCGGCGAAATCTACTGCGACCTGCCGTTGCCGCCCGACGAACCGGTCGCCGATCATTGCGGCAGTTGCCGCGCCTGCCTGGCCGCCTGCCCGACCGGGGCCATCGTCGCCCCTTACCGGGTTGATGCGCGACGCTGCATCAGCTATCTGACCATCGAACTGGCCGGGCCGATTCCCGAAAGCCTGCGCCCGCTGCTCGGCAACCGCATCTACGGTTGCGACGACTGCCAGACCTGCTGTCCGTGGAACCGCTTCGCGTCCATCGGCGACACCGCCTTTCAACCGCGCCACGGCCTCGATACAACCAGCCTCGCGGCATTGTTCGCATGGACGCCCGACGAATTCGACGAGCGCCTGGCCGGCAGCCCGATCCGCCGCATCGGCCATGAACGCTGGCTGCGCAACATCGCCGTCGCCCTCGGCAACGGCCCGCCGACGGCGGCGGCGCTGGCCGCGCTGCAATCGCGCGCCGGACACCCCTCGGCGC
>WQUQ01000169.1 GCA_009782025.1 Desulfobulbus sp.
CAGCTTTTCCTGCTGATCCTTGTAGGTCGGCACGCGCTCCAGCCAGCCGAGCGGCGTCATCATCGACATCAAAAGGTGCAGTTCGGCGTGTTCCGGCACGCGGGACTGGATGAACAGCGTCGCCTTTTGCGGATCGACGCCGGCTGCCAGCCAGTCGACGAGCATGTCCCAGGAGGCCTGCTCGATGCCGCGCGGATCGTCGTACTGTGTGGTCAGCGCATGCCAGTCGGCGACGAAGAACAGGCAGGGGTAATCGTGCTGGAGCCTGGCCCAGTTCTTGAGCACGCCGTGGTAGTGGCCGAGATGAAGGGCGCCGGTCGGGCGCATGCCGGAGAGGACACGTTCTGCGTACATGGTCGATCAGTAGGAAAATCCGTAAAGGGAATAGACGAGGCGCGCCGCAAAACCGACCAGCGGCGTCATGACATCGCTGAGAATGCCGGTGAATAGCAGCAGCAGCAAAATGGGGAAACCCCACGGCTCGATCCGGGAAAACTGCCAGGCCAGGCGGTGCGGCAAGAGGCTGACGGCGATGCGCCCGCCATCGAGCGGCGGCAGCGGCAGCAGGTTGAGCGCCATCAGCACGCAATTGACGGCGATGCCGATCTCGCTCATTCGCGTCAGCGGCAGCGTGAAGACATTGCTCGGCAGCTCCCACGCCAGTTTCAGCAGCAAGCCCCAGCCCAGGGCCATGAACAGATTGGCCGCCGGGCCGGCCAGGGCCACCCACAGCATGTCGCGCTTGGGATTGCGCAACCGGCCGAAATTGACCGGCACCGGCTTGGCGTAGCCGAACAGGAAAGCGCCGCCGGAAAACAGCAGGATGGCCGCCGGAATCAGGATAGTGCCGATGGGGTCGATGTGACGCGCCGGATTGAGGCTGATGCGGCCCTGCTGCCAGGCCGTCGGATCGCCGAAATGGCGGGCGGCGTAGCCATGCGCCGCTTCGTGCAGGGTGATGGCGAACAGCACCGGCAGCGCGGCGATGGCGATGGTCTGGATCAGGGCGTAGAGGTCGAAGGACATGCTCAGTCGAAGCCGAATGGGGCCAACGAGCCGCGGCCGGCGCGGATCAGTTCCGGCGTCCGCCCGGTCAGGTCGATGACGGTGGTCGATTCGTTGGCGCAATGGCCGCAGTCGAGAATCAATTCGACCTGCTCGTCGAGGCGCTCGGCAATTTCCCAGCCTTCGGTCGGCGGCACTTCATCGCCCGGCAGTTGCAGGGTCGTCGTCAGCAGCGGCTCGCCCAGTTCGGCGAGCAGCGCCAGGGCGACCGGATGATCGGGCACGCGCAGGCCGATGGTCTTGCGCTTGGGATGCAGCACGCGGCGCGGCAATTCCTTGGTGCCTTCGAGAATGAAGGTGTAACTGCCCGGCGTGGTGGCCTTGAGCAGGCGGTACTGGGCGTTGTCGACACGGGCGAAATGGGCGATTTCCGACAGGTCGCGCACCATCAGCGTCAGCAGGTGGCGCTCGTCGATCTGGCGGATCAGGCGGATGCGCGCCAGCGCGTCCTTGTCGCCAAGATGACAGCCGAGGGCGTAGCCGGAATCGGTCGGCAACACGAGCACGTCGCCGTTGCGGATGAATTCGGCGGCCTGCGCCAGCAGCCGGGGCTGCGGCGAATCCGGGTGGATATTGACGACGCGGGTCATGATTCAGCGAAGCAAGCGCCAGACCGGCTTCAGATCTTCGGGCAATGACGGCAGCTTGCCGAGATCGGTGTAACCATCCTGCGGGCCGTGAAAATCCGAGCCGCGCGAGGCGTGCAAGGCGTAACTGCGGGCCAGCCGGGCGAAATGCAGCACGTGGTCGGGCGAATGGCTGCCGCAGGTGACCTCGATGCCCTGCCCGCCCAGATCCTTGAAGTCGTCGAGAAACTTGCGCATGTTGCCGCCGGACATCTTGTAGCGGCCCGGATGCGCCACCACGGCCACGCCGCCGGCGCCGCGAATCCAGCCCACCGCCTCGGCCAGCGTCGCCCAGCGGTGGTCGACATAACCCGGTTTGCCTGGACTCAGGTAATGCTGAAAAACGCCCGGCAGATCGCGGGCGATGCCGATCGACACCAGATAACGGGCGAAATGGGCGCGCGAAACCAGGCTCGGATTGGTGACGAAGCACAGCGCGCCTTCATAAGCGCCGGGAATACCGATGGCATTAAGCGCCGCCCCCATTCTTTTCGCGCGCTCGATGCGGCCATTGCGCAGTTCATCGAGGCCGGCGCCGAGGGTCGGATCGGCGGCATCGAAGCCAAGACCGACGATATGGATCGGCACGCCCTGCCATTCGATGGAAATCTCGACGCCGCCGACGAAACCCATGCCCGCCTCGACCGCCGCTGCCCGGGCGGCAGTCAGGCCGCCGAGATCGTCATGATCGGTCAACGCCCACAGATCAACGCCATTCTCCGCCGCCCGCCGCGCCACCTCGCCGGGCGACAGCAGGCCGTCGGAAACGGTGGAATGACAATGAAAATCGAAATTGGCGGGGGGCACGAAGGGAAATCGCTGAAAAAACGAGGATTTTAGCATGAAGGGCCGTCATGACCGGCTTCCCTGCCGTGGCGCAACAGGGCCATCGCATGAACGCCATCGGCTTCGGCAAAGGCCGGGAGCGCCCCCTCTCCCCGCCAAGCGGGGAGAGGGAGTTGACGTTGTGCCTTCGCACGGCCTTCCGTCATGACAATCAGATTCATGCGATTGCCCTGCCGTGGCGCAACGGTTACCGGGGTTCGATGAGCGATCCCATGATCTCGACCCGTACCGACAACGCGGAATAGGTCGGCAAGGCGCGCCGGTCGCAAGACAACAGCGGGATGCCGGCAGAGAGAGCGGCCAGCGCGACCAGACCATCGTAGACCGCGCCGCCGGCGATACCCGCTTCGGCCAGCGTCGCCAAGGCGCGGACCGACTCCGGCGGCGTGAGGAAGACACTGGCGGGAAAATTCGCCTCGATTACCGAACGCGCGCCGCCAGCGCTCAGACGCAGCGCACCGGGCAAGCGCGTCAGCACCGAGAAAGTCTCGAATGCCGCATGCCCGGCCAGGCCGAGCGTCGCGCCGCGCGTGCGCGCCATGACGGCTGCGTGCGTTTCGCTGGTCGGCGCAACCAGCGCAATCGCCGCGCTGGTATCGAGAAGCAGATCAGCGCTGGTCGGCAAGCCGCAATTCCCGAATATCGTCGCTGCTGAGCGCCAGCCCATCGGCGGCGATGACGACGCGCCCATCGCGCTCGGCGAGCTGGTTGGGGGCGATGGCCGCGATGCGCACGTCCGCGCCTTCGATCGTGATATTCACCGGCCCCGGCACCAGCCCGAGACGGGAGCGAATCGCGGCGGGGATGATGACCCGGCCTGCCTTGTCAATGGTTGTTTGCATGGCATTAAAATACCATGTGGCGTACCAAAATCAAACCGCGGGGTCAGGGCCAGCGCATCAACCCGAGCGCGCCACAGCCGAGCAATGCAGCGCGATAGTCGGCCCCCTGCTTGGCAACGTATATCAATTATTGGTACAGTGCGTGAAAGTTCGGCAGGAGGTTTCATTATGCAAGCACGTTCCCGGAACACCTCGGTATACCTTGGCGATCACTTCGCGGGGTTCATCGACAAGCAGGTACAAATAGGCCGGTATGGAACGGTCAGCGATGTCGTGCGGGCAGGGTTGCGTTTGCTGGAAGATCATGAAACCAGGATCAGGGCGCTGGAAGCGGCCCTGGTTGAAGGTGAGAATTCCGGCGAACCCCGCCCATTTGACTTCGACGCGTTCAAGACCCGCAAGCGGGCGGAGTATGAGCGCGAATGAAATCGCTCGTTTTCTCCCCGGCAGCGCAATCCGACATGGAGGTTATCTGGGATTACACGGTCGAGCGCTGGGGACTCGACCAGGCCGACCGCTACACGGATGACATTCGAGACGCTTGCCATGACTTGACTTCTGGCCGCCGACAGGGTCGTCCGGTCGAGGTACGGCCTGGCTACCTGAAGTATCTCATTGGATCGCATGTCGTTTTTTTCCGCGACCACGGCGACCAGCTTGAAGTTGTCCGCATCCTGCACGGCAGAATGGACGTGGGTCGTCACCTTTAGATCGCCGGAATTTTCGGCGGTTCACCCCTCGCCGTCTCCCGCCTTGCGCAAGCCCGCGAAAAGCGACCAGGCCATGCCGCCGAGCAGCAAGAGGCCGAGGCCCAGAGCGCCCCAGAGCCACCCCTTGCGCTCGGTGGAAACGGTGTTTTCCGGCGCCGAGGCGGTATTGGGCGCGATGATCGGCGCAGTCTCCGGCAGCGCGACGCTGGCCTGGCCCGCGACCAGCGGCTTGCTGGTCGTATAGCCGGGGAGCAGCGTCGATAGCGCCAGCGGCGCGGGGGTGTCGGGCGCAGGCTGATCCCAGCGCAGCGTGAACGGCCCTTCGCCTTGCGCCAGAAAAACCAGCGTGCGCGGCGCGCCGGCGACGGCAATGGCGGGCGGGGTGGCGCCGAGCGCGCTGATCGGGCCGCCCTGCGTGCGCAGACGCAGGCGGGCATAGGCGCGGCCATCGAGCACCAGCGCGGGCGAGCGGATTTCGTCGCCATTCAGGGTCAGGCGGTAGACGACGGTGTCGAGCAGGGGGATTTCGTGGCCCGCGTTGGCGGCGCGCGCCGCCTGCCGGCGATGGCGCAGCGAGTAGAGCGGGTTGAGCGGCGTCAGGCTGGATGGCGACGCGGGTTGAGCAGTGTCGGGCAGGCCGGAAATGCTGACCGGCGCCAGCGTGTTGCCGTCGGCGAGGTCGATGCGCAGGCTTTGCAGCGGCAGGCCGCGCGGCAGCAGGTAGTCGCAATGGTCGGCGGCGCACTGCTCGGGTTTCAGGGCGGGCAGCCAGGCGAGCGGCGCGGCGGGTTCGGAGGCTTCGCTGCTGTCGATGCCAACGCCCAGCAGCGGCGCGGCGCGCCGGGGATCGGCCCAGGTCAGGCGCAGGAAACGGGCGCGCACGCGGCCAAGATCGAGGGCCAGCCGTTCGATGCTCTGACCGTCATGCTCCAGCCGCAACAGTTGTTCCATGCCGCCGATGGCGCGCCATTGCCGCAGATCGTCGCTGGCTTCAAGGAAGAAGGGGAAGACGCCCTGCGCCTCGGGGGCGAGCGTGAAACGGGCTTGCAGCAGGCTGCCCTTGACCTGGCTGGCGTCGATGATCCACTGCCCGGCCTCAATGCTCGCCGGAGGCGGCGCTGTGGCGCGCAGGGCCAGCGTGCCGTCGGCCTGGAGCGCGAGCGCGACGGCCGCCTCGGCCGGCGCGGCATGGTCGTTGCGCGGCAGGGCAAAGATCGGCACATCCTGCGCGGCGAGGCGTGGCGGCGCTGCCGCCGAGCCGTACAGCCAGGCGCGGGGGACGGCATGGCCGGCGGCATTGACGACCCGCACATCGTTCAGATGACCCGGCGCGGCGAGGCTGTAGATGGCGAGCGGCAGCGGCAGACGGTAGTAAGGCCCGTCGCCGCTCAGGCTGATGGCGGCGCTTTGCGCCGGCGCCGCGCCCGGCGCGAGGGCGGCGAGTGCTGGCAACAGCGGGGGCAACAGCAGCCGCGCGCCACGCCAGAGGGTCGTCATCATCTTCATGCGGATCTTCCTTCTTCTTTCTGTGCTTCCCGTCGCGGCGGCACGGGCGCGAAATAGCCGACCACCAGCAGCAAGACGCCGACCGAGATGAACGAAATGATGCGGAACAAGCCGCCGCGCTCCGCCAGGTCGACAAAGAACAACTTCCCCACCACCACGCCCATCAACAGCGCGCCCGCCAGCCACAGCGCGCGCGACCGCCGCCCGTGGCCGAGCGCCATCGCGCCGACGCCGCACAGCGCCCAGGTGATCGCCAGCGCGGCCTGCACCAGCCGGGCGTCGTAGAGCGCGGCGAAGTTCCATTCGACGCCCGCATAGTGATGGCAGGCGCGCAGCACCGTGGCGGTGAGAATCGCCAGCCCGGTCAACCCCATGACGGTGTGCCCGGCCCGTGGCGGCAACTGGCGCAGCAGTGCGCTCGCCGGTAGGGCGCGCCACCACAGCGCAACGGCGAACAAGGCGAGCCACAGCATCAGTTCGAGCGGATTGAGCAGCGGCACGTAAGGCAGCGGCGCGGCGTCGCCGGCGCTGCCCGCGTTGGCGAGCCAGACCCAGAGGCCGAGGCCCACCGCCACCGGCAAGGCGGCAACTTCGAGGTAACTGGCGCGATACGCCGCGAGCGGCCAGCGCGCCGCCAGGAGGCGCGAGCGCAGCGCCCACAGCGCCAGCGCCGGTACGAGCGCCCAGCCGAGCAGCGGCCAGGCCGACCAGGCATCGCCCAGGCGGCCGAATTGCCATTGGCACTCACGCGCCGCGAGCAGCAGGAACAGCCAGAAGCCGGCGACATGGAAAACCGCCAGCGCCTTGTCGGCAAACCATTGCCGTTGTAACCACAGCAGGCGCAGATGCCACGCCAGGGCCAGCGGCCAGGCCAGCCAGCCCCAGGCGCGGGAAGGCGCGAAACCCGCCGGATCGGCGAGGTTCAAACCGAACAGCGCAACCAGGGCCAGGCCCGGCAGGGTGGCCAGGGTGGCCTGACCGAGTTGCCGCCAGTCGCGCCGCCGGGCGATCAACGCGGCGAACGCCGAAGTCAGCAGCAGCGCCGCGATGAAGGCCGCCGGTTGCGCCGCGTCGAGGCCGTTGCCGATCAATACGGCGCTGATTTCATTGAGCATTCCGGCCAGCCACCAGAACAACCCCCAGATCACCGGCAGCCACAACACGGCGGGCTGCGCGCACCAGCGGTTGAGCCAGCGCGGCCCGGATGTCTGGCCAGCGGCCCGCCGCGCTTCGCCGCGCAGCCAATCCCCGGCCAGCAAGGCGGCCAGGCCCAACACCACCGGCGTCCAGAAACCCAGGCTGGCAAAGGCCGCTCCCGCCGTTTCGGCCTCTGGCGCGGCGATCGACATCGCCGCCGCGATCACGTGCAGCAGCCCGGCAAACAGCGCCAGCGGCAGGTGCGCCAGACGCAACGCCAGCCAGAGCGCCACCAGTGCGCTCAAGGGCCACAGCAGCGCGGCCTGCGCCAGATTGAGCTGGAACAGCGAAGCCAGATGCAGCAGGCCGACGCCAGCCAGCGTGCCAACGATCTGCACCGGCGTCCACGCCGGCGGCGC
This sequence comes from Desulfobulbus sp., assembly GCA_009782025.1. GTDB lineage: Bacteria > Pseudomonadota > Gammaproteobacteria > Burkholderiales > Rhodocyclaceae > Azonexus. The sequence goes on from WQUQ01000169.1 coordinate 7,152, forward strand.
GGCCCGCGACAGCATGGCGCGCTGCCCCTGCCACATCGACCACACGGCGCAGCCGAGCACATTCAGCGCGATCAGGCCGGCGGCCAGCGCGCCCGGCCAGCCCGCATCCAGCACCTGCCCGCCGTCGCCGCGATGCAGCGTGGCGATGAAGCTCGCCACCGCCAGCGCCTGCATGCCGTAGCTCACCGGCGTCAGCGCCCCCAGCGCCAAGCGCGCCGCCACCGCAAACGCCGCCGACGCCAGCAGCGCCGTGCCCGCCGCCGCCCACATCGGCGTGAACCCTTGCCAGGGCAGCAAAGTCAGCGCCGCCATGCCGAGCCAGGGCAGCGCGCGCCCGGCCAGCCCTTCCCAGTCATCGCCCTCGTCGAACCTGGCGCGATGTTGAACGCCCCAGATGACAAACACGCTGACCGCCAGCAGCGCCGGCCCGATGGTTGATCCTTGCAGCAGCGGCTGCCCGGCCAGATCATCGACGCGCAAATCCTGCAACAGCTTCCACACCGCGCCCGCCAGCACCACGAAGGCGAAGGCCCGCGCATACACCCGCTGCTGGCGCGCGCCGAGCCAGTACATGCCGGCCGCCTCCACCGCCCAGGCCGCGCCCGTCCATTTGCCTTCGAGGCCGAGCGGAATCGCCAGCGTGGCGAAAATCACGCCGACGATGGCATACGCCTCGGCCAGCAGCTTGAGGCCCGCCGGCTGGGTGGCGAACACGATCCGCCCGAGCAGCAGATAGAAGGCGGCCAGCGCCAGCGCCGAGAACGCCGCGCCATATTCCGGCCAGGGCCGCATCAGCAGGTACTGCATGCCGAAGGCCACCATCGGCGCGCCGAACACCAGCGCGCTATCGACCCGGCCCGCCCGGCGCAGCGTCCGCAGCGCCCGCTCGGCCAGGGGTTGCGCGGCATCGGCCGGCGCCTCGAACAGCGTGCGGCGGGCAAACAACAGGCCGATGGCGGTAAACAGCAGAAAGAAAACGATCAGAAAAGGCTGCGCGATACCGTACTGGTCATCGGTATAAAACTGCCGCGCCCAGCCCGCCGCCAGCGTGAAGGTGCCGACGAAGCCGATCAGGTTGAGCAGCCGCCAGGCCTTGAACCAGGCGATCAGCGCGATGCCCAGATCGAGCACCAGCAGATAGCTGAACAAGGCCAGCGGCCGGTTTTCGCCGGTCGACGCCAGCACCGGCGCGGCGAAACCTTCGAGCGCCGCGACGATCGCCAGCACGGGGGCGTTCTGCAACACCGCCAGCGCCGCGCTCAACACCGCCACCGCGAACAGCAGCGTGAAACCCGCCGGCGCGGGCAGCAGTTCGTGCCACTTCATCGCCGCCAGCGTCGTCAGATAGAAAACGCCGACGCCCGCCCCCTGAAGCGCCAGCGCATAATCGGCGCGCTTTTTGCGCAGCGCCCAGCCCAGCGCCAGCAGCGCCGCCCCGGCCAGCGCCACGCCGGCGTAGCGCAATTCGAGCGGCACCGTGACGCGCTCGGCGGTGTAGCGCAGCAAAAAGGCCAGGCCGAGAAACAGAATCAACACGCCGAGTTTGACGAGCAGATTGCCGCCAAAGATGAAATTGGCCATCGGTGCCGGCAAGCGCTCGCGCCACGGGATCGGCGGCGGCGGTATAAATGGCTTGGGCGGCGGTTTGCTGATTTGTGGCGCGGGCGGCGGCTCGGCGGCCTCTGCCGCCAGATTCTCGGCGACCGGGGCGGGCGGCTCACCCTGGAACGCCTCCAGCTCGACCATCAACTCGTCGAGCGGCGGCGTAACCGGGGCCGGCGCGGCGGCGGGAAGCGTCAACTGCGCCGCCACCGCTACCGGCTCGGCCCGCGCGGGTTCGGGCCGTATTTCAGGTTGGATTTTGGGCGGCGTGGCCGCAGCCGCCTCCACCCATGCCTCGGGATCCGCCCAAACGGCATCTTCACGCCCCTGCTCCAGCGCCCCGACCCGTTGCTCCAGTTCGGCGACGCGCTGTTTCAAGCGGCGCATCTCGGCAGCGCCCTCGGATTCCCCCGGCTGCGGCGCGGCCCGGGTTTTGCCGCCGAACATCTGCGGCAAAACCCAGGCGCTCAGCGCCGCCAGGAGCAGCGCCGCGACCGGGCCGGAAGACATCATCGCCGCCAGAGCCAAACCCACCACGGCGCCGAGAATACGAAGCCACACCATCGCTACGCCCTCCCCGTTTTCTTGTCCGGCCAACGCGGTCAACTCGATGACTGACGGCGTTGGCCGGTGATTGCAATCTTTTCAGTTTAAACGCGACACCCCGATCGGCAGAATGGAAATCGCTGCTGGCCTTGCCTGGCGCGGCCGGTTGCCACCATCCGGCCACCCCGCTATAGTGCCTGCCGTTCCGTGGGAGAGCGCAGTGACCGACTGCCACCGAAGGCGCAATTTCACCCGAAAACGCTCAGGCAAAAGGACCGCGGAACAGGGGCGCAAGCCCAAAAACTCTGGAGAGCGGCGTCGACAGCGCCCACCGATGGGGCAAATCTCTCAGGTAGCGAGGACAGAGGGGTGAAATGCAAGAAGAATTTCTTTCATTTCGCCCCTTTTCCGTTTCCAGAACTGGCTTTCAATAAAGCCTGCAAAGGATTGATATGCTGAAGAAAACCGTGCTCAACGCCGCCCATCGCGCGCTCGATGCCCGAATGGTCGATTTCGGCGGCTGGGATATGCCGGTCAATTACGGCTCGCAGATCGAGGAACACCATGCGGTGCGCAAGGACTGCGGCATGTTCGACGTTTCGCACATGTGCCCGGTCGATCTGACCGGCGCCGATTGCCGGCCCTTTCTATCGCGGCTGCTCGCCAACGACGTCGCCAGACTGACGACGCCGGGCAAGGCGCTGTATTCGGCGATGTTGAACGAGACCGGCGGCGTCATCGACGACCTGATCGTCTATTTCCTCGCCGCCACGCGCTTTCGCCTCGTCCTCAATGCCGGCACGGCCGACAAGGATCTGGCCTGGATGCAGGCCAGGGCCGCCGCATGGCAGCACGACGTGAGCATTGTCCAGCGCCGCGAAGGCGACGGCGCGCTGGGCATCATCGCCGTGCAGGGGCCGAACGCCCGCGCCAGGGTGGCGCAGGCGCTGCCCCAAGCCAAGGCGGTCATTGCCGACCTGAAACCCTTCTTCGCGGCGGAAGTCGGCCAATATTTCATCGCCAGCACCGGCTACACCGGCGAGGACGGCGTCGAGATCATGCTCCCCGCAGGCGAGGCCGAAGCCTTGTGGAACGCGCTCAAGGCCGCCGGCGTCGCACCCTGCGGCCTCGGCGCGCGCGACACGCTGCGCCTGGAGGCGGGCATGAATCTCTACGGTCAGGACATGGACGAAACCGTCTCGCCGCTCGACGCCGGCATGGCGTGGACGGTCGCCATGAAAGACGGACGCGATTTCGTCGGCAAGGCCGCACTGCTCGCCAACGGCCAGCAACAACAGTTTCTCGGCCTGATCCTGCGCGACAAAGGCGTGCTGCGCGGCCATCAGAAGGTCGTCACCGCCCACGGCGAGGGCGAAATCACCTCCGGCAGCTTCTCGCCGACGCTGCAACGATCCATTGCGCTGGCCCGCCTGCCGCTCGGCGTGCGGGTCGGCGACAGCGTGGACGTTGAAATCCGGGACAAGCGCCTGAAAGCCACCGTGGTCATCCCCCCCTTCGTGCGCAACGGCAAGGTTTTGATCGCGGGCGTCTGATCGCCTTGCCCGCGGCGGCATGACCCGCCTGCGCGCGAGAGTCGATACCACCCTGTTAACATCTGATACAGTCCTGTCAAATTCAGCCATCAACGAGGACCCCATGCCCAACATTCACCTGACTGACCCAATGCAGGAATACGTGCAGGGCCAGATTGCCTCCGGCGCTTACGCCAATCTGAGCGAAGTGGTGCGCGCCGGGATTCGTTTGCTGATGGAGAAGGAGACCGAACGCCAGTCCGGCGCGCTGCGGGCGGAGCGCCGCAGACGGGCAGCCGCGGGGCTGCGCGCCATGATGGAGAATGGCTCAGCGGTTTCGGACGCGGAATTGAAGGAACTGCGCGAGCATGGCCGCCGCTGATTTCGTCCTCGACAATTCCGTGGCGATGCGCTGGGCATTGCCGGACAGCAACAGCCCGGCGGTTCATGCTTACGCCGATGACGTACTGGGCAGGCTGGAAGGCGGCGAAACGGCGCTGGTGCCGAATCTGTGGTATGTGGAAGCGGTCAGCGTGCTGGTGCGAGCGGAGAAGAAGGGCTGGATCAGAGAGGCGCAGACGAACGGATTTCTGGTTTTTACCAACGCTCTGGAGATCGAGAAGGATGACAGCACGGCGGCCTCCGCCGTCGCGGCGCTGGTGCGCACGCACGGGCTATCCGGTTATGACGCGGTGTACCTGGATTTGGCGCTTCGTTCCGGTTTGCCGTTGGCCACGGTCGATGAAGATTTGAGCAGGGCCGCCAAAGCGCTTGGCGTCTCCCTGTATCTTGGCGGCCCCGGATGATTCGCTAACCCATGCCCCCAAACGGCTACTCCGAAGATCGAGACGAGACTTTTACAGCAAAATTTCAACCCAGGCATTCAGACAGGAGAAAACCATGTCCAACGTTCCCGCCCATCTCAAATACACCACCTCGCACGAATGGCTGTTGCAGAACGCCGACGGCAGCATCACCGTCGGCATTACCGATCATGCCCAGGAAGCCCTCGGCGATCTGGTTTTCGTCGAATTGCCGGCAGTCGGCGCGCATTTCGCGGCGGGGAAGGAAATCGCCGTCGTCGAATCGGTGAAGGCTGCCGCCGATGTTTACGCGCCTATCGCCGGTACGGTCGCCGAGGTCAACCAGGCGGTCGTCGACGCGCCGGAATCCATCAATCAGGACGCCTATGCCGCCTGGCTGTTCAGGATCAAGCCGGGCAACGCGGGCGATCTCGCTGCCTTGCTCGACGCCGCCGCTTATCAGGCGGTTGCCGACGCGGCTTGATAACCATCATCTCGTAGGGCGGGTCTTGACCCGCCGGTTCAACATCAAATTTGATTTTGGGCGGCGCGGGTCAAGACCCAATACGGTTCACTTAAGCACAATTACCTCTACAGTCATGCTGCGCGTAGTCGCAGCATCCATGCGGTTTGTGGATTCTGCGTACTGCGACTTCGCGCA
>WQUQ01000170.1 GCA_009782025.1 Desulfobulbus sp.
TCGAAGGTCAGCATCTCGACCAGCGGCAGCGCGGCGCTCCAGAAAAAGGCCAAGAGCGCCATCGCCAGCAGCATGCCGGGCAGCCGGTCGAGCCAGAAAAAGGCGGAGAAGCCGGCCAGGGCAATGATGCTGGCCAGGCGGATGATGCGCATGCGCTGTCCGTAACGATCCGCCAGCCAGCCCCAGAGGTTGGGGCCGAACATGCGCATCAACTGCATCTGCGACATCAAAAGACCGATGTCCCAGGCCGAGAAATTGAGCGATTGCAGATACAGCCCGAAATAGGGCGAGAAAGCGCCGATGAAGGCAAAATAGAAAAAGTAGTAGCCGGACAGGCGCCAATAGGGCAGGGAACGGGGCAAAGCAGGCATCCGGCGATTTTACCGGAGGCGTTCAGGTAACTGGCGCGGGCAACCAGCGGCGCTTGGCCGATGCTTCAATCGCCGAAATAAACCGAAAAACCAGCGCCGCCTTGCCAGGTATCGGCATGGCCGCCCAGACGATGACGCACGCCGATGTCCAGTTGCACGCGCGGCGTGACTTGCCAGGCCAGCCCTGCGCCGCCCATGCTGCCGTGGCCGATGCCGCCAAGATGTTGCGCCGCCGCCTCGACGTACATGTTCAGCGTTTCCGTCAGCGCATGGCTGCTGTTGACGGCCAGCATCTGATTGTCGCTATCGCCATGCGCCGCTTCCAGGTAAAGACCCAACGCATGATTTTCGCTGCGCTGCCAACTGACGCTGGCGCCCAGCAGATATTGGGTTCGTTCGGCGCGAAATGCCTGTGCGCCATCGGTGAACTCAACGCTGCCGAGCAATCCCCAACTCACGTCGCCGGTCGTTTTGGGGGCGAATTTCACGGCCAGCGAGGTATCGTAACGCCCGGTCGTGGTGGAACCCGACTCTTTGAGCCGATTCCAGCCCGTTCCGAGTTGCAGTTCCAGCGCATGACCGACGCCCAGCCGCAGCAGGGTATCGGCGCTGTACTGCGACACGCCGTCGGCGCGGCTCCAGCCGGGCAGCCCCTGTTCCAGCGTGAAATCACCGGCTTGCAGCACGGCGGGCGTGAAGCCAAGACCGGGCCGGTCATGACCCGGATTGTTCTGCACCTCCGCCAGCGCCGGCGCGCTCACCAGGGCGGCGCATAAAACAGGGAGCCAGGACAGGCTCCGCTTGCAGCCATGATCTGTACTACCCATAGGGGTCGGCCCTCCGGCGGTTAGCGCGAAGCGGCCTGCTGGCCGGCGCGGAAGGCCAGCAACAGGTGATACAGGTCATCCTTGAGTTTGACGCGCTGCTTCTTCATGTCTTCGAGCGTGAAATCGGCGACCGGCATGTCATGCTCTTCCAGATCCTCGACCTTGCCGGTCAGGCGGTCGTAAGAAGCCAAAAGCCGGGCGAAATGTGCATTGCCGGCTTTGAGGACATCGATGGCGTCCTTCATTTCTGGAAAATCCTGGTAAAGATCGTGGTGATCCACTTTCATGCTTACTCCCCTTTAATGGCAGTTCCGCTCGGATGGCGGAAGAATTGAAAAAATTTACGCGCATGACCCCGGCAGGCGCGGCGTCGTACAGATGACATCGCCACATTGGGCACGATGACGCAGGGCATGATCCATCAGCACCAGCGCCAGCATCGCCTCGGCGACCGGTGTCGCCCGGATGCCGACGCAGGGGTCGTGCCGCCCCTCGGTCGCCACTTCGACCGGCCGCCCTTCCAGATCGACCGAACGCCGCGGCTGGGCAATCGACGGGGTCGGCTTGACGGCCAGGTTGACGACGATCTCCTGGCCGGTCGAAATGCCGCCGAGTACGCCGCCGGCGTGGTTGCTGAGAAAGCCCTGCGGCGTCATCTCGTCGCCGTGCTCGCTGCCGCGCTGGGTGACCGCGGCAAAGCCAGCGCCGATTTCGACGCCCTTGACGGCATTGATGCCCATCATTGCGGCGGCGATGTCGGCGTCCAGTCGGCCATAAACCGGCTCGCCCCAACCCGGCGGCGCGCCGCTGGCAGTGACGGTAATCCGCGCGCCAATCGAATCGAGTGATTTGCGCAACTGATCCATGTACGCCTCAAGCTGCGGCACGATGCCGGCGTTGGGCGCGAAGAAGGGGTTGCCGTCGATGTCGGCGGCCGACACGAAAGGAATTTCAATCGGCCCGAGCGCGCTCATCCAGCCGCGAATCTCGACGCCATAGCGCTGCCACAGCCATTTGCGGGCAATTGCGCCTGCCGCCACGCGCACCGCGGTTTCGCGCGCCGAGGCGCGGCCGCCGCCGCGGTAATCGCGGAAACCGTATTTCTGGGTGTAGGTGTAATCGGCGTGGCCGGGCCGGAAGGTCGCGGCGACGTTGCCGTAATCCTTGCTGCGCTGATCCTGGTTGCGGATCAGCAGCGCGATCGACGTGCCGGTCGTCCGCCCCGCGAAAACGCCGGAAAGAATCTCGACCGCATCCGCCTCGCGCCGCTGGGTCACGTGCCGCGAGGTGCCGGGTTTGCGCCGATCCAGTTCGATCTGGATGTCGGCCGCGCTGATTTCCAGCCCCGGCGGACAACCGTCAACAACACAGCCGATGGCCGGCCCATGCGATTCGCCGAAGGAGGTCACCGTAAACAGGGTGCCGAATGTATTGCCGGACATGAAATGCGAGAAAGTGGACAGAATGGCCCGAGTCTACCATGCCGACCCCGGTCGCCGGCTTTCACAACAGCCGAGCGCCTGGCCCAAAAGCCGTATTCCATTTTCAAATCAGCCGAGGACGCGAAGGCGAAGCGAGAGACAGTACGGTTGTACGGCAAGCGAAGCCGACAAAGTCATCGGTTGATTTGGAAATGGAATTAAACGCCGTGACGGAGCGCCTCGACCGGATCGAGACGGGCGGCGCGATGGGCGGGCATGAGGGTAGCCAGTATCGTGGCGATGAAGCCCGTCAACCCCGAAGTCATGACGGTTGCAGGAATGATGCGGATGACGGCGGTATAGCCGAGGTTGGCGTTGGGCGGCGGCGGCATCGGGATGCCGATGGCGGAAATGGCCATTGCCGCAAGACAGCCGAGCACCATGCCGGCCAGCGCGCCGATGATTCCCAGGCAGACGCTTTCGCTCATGATGAGCTTGAAGAGGGTGCTGGAACGATCGCCCACTGCCAGCATCGTGCCGAACTCGCGGGTACGCTCAAACAAGGTCATGTTGACGCTATTGACCACGCTGAGCAGCACCATGAGCAGGATAATCAGACGCAGGACGCCGAACTGGCGGTCATACAGATTCACGGTTTTTTCGTAGAAATCGGATAGCGCGTTCCAGCTTGTGACCTCAAACCCCCGGCCGGCCAGTTTCTGCTTCAGGGTGGCGGTCGCGGCGGCGGTGTCGGCGGTCTGCCCGAGCATGACCACCAGCAGGTGGGCGGCCTGGGTATCCATCAGCATGCGGGCGGATTCCAGCGAAATACGCACGGCCCGGGCATCGAAATCGCGCGAGAAACTCTGAAAAACGCCAACCACTTCAAAGTCGAGCGTGTTGACCGCGCCTGCCGACAGGGTCATCAACAAGGTCACGCGGTCGCCGACCTTAAGCCCGAGCGAGCGGGCAACGCCCTGGCCGACGACGATGCCGTCGCTATCCCCATTTTTCAAGGCGCGGCCTTCGACGTAGCGCAGATAAGTTCCCATGGCGGCCTCGGCATCCGGTTCGATGCATTCGCCGATAATGCCCAGGTCGCGCCGACCGTTGTTGAGGACGCCCGAAAAACCGAGACGAGCCATGATCGAGGTGATCTCCGGCACCGCCTGGGCGATCTCTGCCTTGAGTTGCTCCGGTTGCTCGATCAGATAGCTTTCCGGGGCGCGAAGGCGGCCTTCGCGGTAGCCGTCGCGGGTAATCTGGATATGGCCGGTTTGCGAATGAATGATGGCTTCGCCAAGCTGAATGAAAATGTCCTGAACGAAACCGCCGGCGAGAATCAGACTGGCGACGCCGATGGCAATGGCGGAGAGGGTCGCCGCCGAGCGGGCACGCTGGCGGAGGATGTTTCTCAGGGCGAGCGAGAAGATGGAGGTGGCCATTTACTGATTGCAGCGCAGGGCGTCGACGATGTTCATGCGGCTGGCTTTCCAGGCCGGCATGATGCTGGCGATCAGCGTGGTGACCAGGGCGAGCAGCAGAGCCTCGATCGCCAGCGGGGCGGCGATCAGTATCTGGCCGGTATAGCCATGCGCCATGCCGGGCGGCGGCGGCATCGGGATGCCGATGGCCGAAATGCCGGCGCCCAGCAAATAGCCCAGGACGACGCCGATCAGGCCGCCGCCGACGCCGATCAGGACGCCTTCGAGCAGGAACTGGCGCAGCACTTCGCCGCCGCGCAGCCCGATAGCCAGGGTCGTGCCGATCTCGGTGGTGCGTTCGAGCACGCTCATGGTCTGGATGTTGGAAATGGTCAGAATGATAATCAGGCTGATGATGATCTTGACGACATCGACCTGTTGCGAGAACAGAACCACGACCTTGTTGTAAAAATCAGCCAGTTCGTTCCACGGAACGATCTGAAAACCATCCGGCGGCAGCAGTGAACGCAAGGTGTCGACCGTCGCCGCCGTGGCTTTCGTTTGTTCGAGCAGGATGACCCAACTGGTGGCGCCCTTGACGCGCATCAGTTTACGGGCGAGCGGAATGGGCAGACGCAGCGCCGTGTCGTCGTAATCCTTGTAGATGGTGAAAAAGATGCCGGCCACCTTGACCTCGATGGCATTCGCGCTGCCGCTGGCCGTGGTGCCCAGCAGAACGATGGAATCGCCCGGCTTGACGTTGAGGGTTCGGGCCAGGCCTTCGCCCAGGATGGCCGCGTTGTCGTCGATGCTCTGTAGATCGCGCCCTTCCTTGATGGTGATGCGGGTGCTGATCGGGCGCTCGCGCACCGGGTCGATGCCTTCGCCGGAGAAACCGACGGTCACCTCGCCGAAACTGACCAGGCCGCTGAAGGCCAGGCGCGGCGTGACGGAGGTAACGCCGGCAACGCTCCGCAGGCGTTCTTCTTCGGGAGAATCGCCAGGCAACAGGAAGGCGTAGGGGTTGGCGATGCCTTTTTCAAAATAACCCGGTCTGACGATCTGGATGTGGCCCAATTGCGAACGGATGGTCGCCTCGCGCATGTTGTCGAAGATCCAGTCGATGAAACCGCCGGCGAGCAGAAAGGCGGTGACGCCGCCGGCCACCGTCAGCATGGCGATCAGCGTCCGATTGCGGTTGCGAGTCAGGTTGCGCAGAGCCAGCCGGAGTGAGAGCAAAAACATGCAAGCGCCGGAAATGTTCAGGTCGAAAAATTATATCTGCCGGGGGCGATGATGTTGTCGGGATCAAATATTTCCTTGAGCCGGCGGATGGTTCGCCAATACTCGTTGTCCGCGACGATGTCCGGCATCATGTCGGCGCGGGCGCGGTAGGGTTCCAGGCCGTGACGGCGGATGCAGGCCAGCATCGCGTCGGCGCATTGGCGGGCGCGCGCGGTTTCCTCCGGGTTGGAGCGGTCGAACAGCAGATTGATGACCGCCACCATCGAGGTCGAGGTTTCGATATTCAAGGTCATATAAAGTTTGTGGCCGTACCGTTCGGCGACGGATTCCAGCTCGCCGACCACGGCAACGACGGCCTTGCCATCCAGAGGGAGCGCCGGGTTGACGAACAGCAGGCCGCAGGGCGATTCATCGAGGGCTTTCGCCGGCAGATCGGTGCGGCCATATTTCCACAACAGATTGTCGATCGGCGCATCCGTCGGAATACCCAGCGCCAAGGCATGCAATGGACGGATCGAATGAATCGCCGCCGCATTGGCGCGGGCGAAGGGAATGAAGCGCAGCGCGTGCGTGACGGCATAGCCGACATCGAGCAGGGTATCGGTGACGACCATGACACGAGCGATGCGACCGACGCGCTGGCGGATTTCCTTGATCGCCGCCCGCACCTGACCGGCGTTGCCGGTCACCGCCGCCAGGCTGGCCCATTCATCCGGGGCAACCAGAGCGATGACCTGGTCGGCTTCGGCCGCCGCGCGCTCCGGCGTATAGCCGCATTGCTGTTCCAGATAGCGGGTGACGCCGTAAGACAGCGTCGATTGGGTGCGCGCCTTGTTGCCGATATGCGTGACCGATGTCAGCAAACCGTCACGCTTGAGGCGGGCCAACTGGTCGATGAATTCGGCCAGAAAAGCGACGCTGCGCAAGGCCATCGAGATAGCGACTTCCTTCGGGCGGTGGGGAATCAGGCGGAAACAGGCGCTGGTCACGATGCCGAAATTACCCTGGAAAAAAAGACCGTCCAGCATCGGGCCGAGGCCGTAAGGGTGGCAATGCGCCAGCGGCGATTCCTCACCCAGGCGGCGAAAGCCGGTGCGCAGGATTTCACCCGTGCCGGTGACGATTTCCAGACCGAACAAATCCTCCTTGCGCGGGCCGAAATAACCGACTCCCCGGTCGAGCGCATTGCCGAGAATGCTGGTGTCGCAACCGGCGCCCGTGACATTGAAAGTCAGTTCAGGGCAACGCTCGGCGAGAAAGGCCGACAACTGCGCCTGGGTAACCCCCGGTTCGATGACCGCAATCGGCTTGTCCAGCGAAATTTCGTCAGCATTGAGAATGCGGTTCATGCGCGACAAGTCGATCAGGGTGTTATCGGCCGTGACCGGAGAACGCGAGCCATAACCCCAGTTCAGCCCCTGCGAAACCGGGTACAACGGGCGGCGCGGCGAGCGATGGCGACGAACGATGGCGGCGACTTCAGCGGCTGATGCCGGATATAAAACGCCGGACACGGCTTGTGTACTACCCGTCACATTTTCTGGATGCGCAGCATTCATCGTCAATTTCCCAAAAGAGCAAGCTGTGTTGGGTTTATCCTATATTCGCCGCGCGCCGTAAACTGTGACATGAGAAAATCTTCCTGGTATCAGGAATGACTTGGAGAAACGCCATGCCCAATCTGTCGATGCTGAAGATCATTGTTCGAGAAACCTTGTCGCGCGGGCGAATCGAACGGACGCCAGAACCCAGTCTCGTCATGGATGATGAAGACCAGGTGCAAGCCTACGTGGCTGCCGGGCGTGAAACCGGCGTGATGGCGCCAACCTACGTATTTCATGGGGCCAATATCTCCGATGTCATCAAGCCCGGCGATCGCGTACTCGACCTGGCCTGCGGGCCGGCCAATCAATTGGCGCTGGTAGCCCGCCTCAATCCTGATGTCAGCTTTGTCGGCATTGATCTTTCTCCCTCGATGCTGGCGCAAGCCGAGGCGCTCATCGCGGCGCAAGAACTCGACAATGTTTCATTTCAGCAAGGCGACATCACTTGTCTATCGGCATTTGCGGATCAAAGCTTCGATGCGGTGATCTCGACGCTTTCGCTGCATCACTTGCCGACCACCGGGATGCTGGCGCAAACCTTCGCCGAAGCCGCTCGCGTGCTGCGGCCGAATGGCGGCGTCTATATCATGGATTTCAGCCGTTTGAAGGCGCGTTCATCGATTGAGTACTTTGCCTATCAATATGTCGACAGGCAGCCGGCGCTATTTACCCAGGACTATCTGAATTCCTTGCTGGCCGCCTTCACGCTGGCGGAACTGAAGGCTGCTGGCGCGCCGCTCATCGGCCGCGCAACGCTGTTTTCGACCTGGGGGGTGCCGTTCATGGCGTCATTCAAAAGTCCGCTCAGGCAGCCCGCGAATCCGAAGCTGCGCGCGCTCTTCAAGGAACTTGTCGAGGCGCTGCCCGCCTGGCACCAGACCGATCTGGCCGATATGGTCCGGTTCTTCCGCATGGGGGGCTTGCAGTCAGCCTTGCTCGCCTAGCCTCAATACGGTTCTAATAAGGAGTTTGTCATTCTGCGCGTAGCGAAGCGTAGTCGCAGAATCCACAAACCGCATGGATGCTGCGACTGCGCGCAGCATGACTGTAGAGGTAATTGTGCTTAAGTGAACCGTATTGCGCCTAGCCTCGGCTGAAAAAAAAGCACGCCGTGGAACGGCGTGCTTCTTGATTTGGCAAACCCGAACGCTTGTCCGGGGTTTGTCAGATTCAGACGGCAGTCTTGCGGCGACGCGACAGACCAAGACCCAAGGCGCCGAGGGCAAACAGGGCGAGGCTGGCCGGCTCGGGAACCTCATTATTGTATCCCCGGGTATTGACCGTGCCTTGCAAGCACCACTGACCATTCTTATAGGTACAAGAATCTTTTGGACCGTGAACCAGAGTATTCAGCGAGCTGGTAATTGCGATATCAGCGCCGTCATCTGCGCCATTGCTATTGAAGTAGTCGGCGACTCCAGGAAGGCCGACCCCCAGGACGACATCAGCCAGTCCGTCGCCGCTGCCATTGAAGCTGGTTCCGGTCCAGGTCGTTGCAAACATTTGATAATCGATGCCCCCGACATCATGCCCTGTAAACTGCGCCCACTCCGTCAAGCCCGTGATGAACGCCCAGTTGTCAGCGGACGAATAATTCAGCAAATTATGGCTATCCGCCGCTTGGTCCACAAGATAAAAGGTGTATACCGAGTTGGTAAAAGTCATCTGCGACGCGGTGCCGATGCCCAGAGGTTGGGTGCCCGCCAATTCCGCCGTGTAGGTGAAGTACAGCGTGCAAGGCCCATCGCAATAATTGGTCAGGCCATTGATGGTTGAGACCATGCCATAACCTTTGGTCTGTGTCCCCGCGGGGCTTCCCGGAGCAATCCAGGTGGTTGCGAGTGTCGAGGTTTCGAGATGCATGGGCACCCCGGTATCGGGATTGTAGAGGTCACTGAAATTAACGCCGCCGACGACCGTCGTCGCAGAAGCATTGGCGCTGACGAGCAGGCCAAGGGCCAGAGCGGAAGCCAGGCAAGAAAGTTTCGATTTCATTTGGATCTCCATCACAACAATACGGGACTGCATCTTGACGAGTTGTAAGCATGTTTCGCGCCATGCTATGAATTTTATGTTGAATCAAGATGTTATGGATCGAACAAGAAGGCGAGTCCGACGAATTGTAAAAATTGTCGACACTCGCATCAGAAGCTGTAGCGAATCTCCGAATACACCCGATCCTGCTGGTCGTAGCGTCCGAACATGCCGAGCGGGGGGCCTTGGAAAATGTCGGCGCCGATCAGCCAGCGCCAGTTGCGCTCGAAATTCCAGGTCAGGCGCGGGCGGAGCAGCCAGTCGGCGCGGTTGGCGCTGGCGATGAACAGGGCCTGGGCTTCCCAGTTGGAGAGAAATTTGCCGTTGAGCAGGATGCTGTAGCCGTTTTCGTAGCGATCCGAGATCAGGTCGGGATGGTGATTGAAGAAATGGCGCTGGAAAAATTGCAGATTGAGGCGGGTGTCGGCGGTGGGCGTGAAATCGAGGCCGGCGGCCCAGTCCAGGGTGTTCTGCCGGGCCACGCCGTCGGGGTCGGTGATGTTCAGTAGCGTGAAGCTGCGGCCACGGGTATAGACGCTTTCGACCTTGAGCACAACGTCGCCGAAATCCTTGGTCAGCGTACCGCCGACCTGGCTGATGCGATCGCGGCGGGCCTGCCAGGTAATTTCCTGGCTGACGACCGGGTCGATCGGAGCGCGGTAGAAGGTGGCGTTGACGTCGGTGCTGCGGTAGTAGAAACCCGAGATGTCCCAGCCATTCTTGAGCGTGGACAGGCGCAGGCCGTAGTTCATGTTGTCGAGGTTGCGGGTCGGACGGTCTTCGTGGAGATAGCGGGCGGTGAAGCCGGGCGGCAGCGGCTGGTAGGGGAAGAACTCGGCGCCCGGTTTACCGATGTTGTCGACGGTGGCGACCGGAATCCAGAGCAGTTCGCCATGAAAATCGTCGCCGAAATATTCGGCGCGGGCTGCCCATTGCGGCGTTCGCATCTGGTCGAAATCGGGCAGGATGAATTCGCGCAGGTCGCGGGCGGAGACGACATCGGCGAAGAACATGCCGACCATCTCGCCCCAGATGACGTGCTGCCGGCCAAGCCGGAAGCTCCAGTTGTCGCTGGCGTTGATGTCGAGGTAGTTTTCGCGCAGATCGAGAGCGGAACGCTGGTCGTTCCTGACCGCCTGCGGGTAGAAGCTGTTGATGTCGTATACCGCGTCGTAATCGACGCGGACGCCGAGCTTCCATTTGACGTTGTCGCTGAACCGGCCCTGGCTGCCCAAGTCGGCGCGCGTGCGCATTTTCGACCAGTGATCGGGGCTGGCCGTCGTGCGGGCCAGTTCAAGCTGGATGAAACCTCTGATCCCTGAGCCGGAGGGTTCCGTTTGGTCTGCGGCCTGGTTTTTCATTGGCGGCAGATCGTCGCCGAATAGCGATTCGCGGTCATCGGCGGCTTGTGCACCGAGGCTGAGGCAGGCGGCGGCGATGAGGGTGAGGCGGCGGCAGGCGGGCGATGTCGAGAGCACGGTCAAGATCCTGAACGGGTTATTGGAGATTTTTCCGCAAGGCCGATGGCGCGCGAGGGGCGGCGCGGGCGATCTGCCAGTTGCTTTTCGCATTGCGGATGCCGAACGCCTTGATGCTGCCGTCCTCGACCTTGACCAGGCGGTTGGCATGGTCGATGACCTTGTGGTCATGCGTGGAAAAGATGAAAGTGGTGCCGAGATGCTCGTTGATTTTTTTCATCAGCTTGAGAATCTCGATGCCGGTGGCCTTGTCGAGATTGGCCGTCGGTTCGTCGGCCAGCACGATGGCCGGCTTGACGGCCAGGGCGCGAGCGATGGCGACGCGCTGGCGCTGGCCGCCGCTCAACTGATTGGGACGATTGTTGGCATATTTGCCCAGCCCGACGATTTCGAGGAAATAGTCGACGCGCTGCTTGCGGTCGGCCGCTGAAAGATCCTTGCGGCGCAGCAGCGGGTACTCGATGTTCTCGGCGGCCGACAGCACCGGCAACAGGTTGAAGGTCTGGAAGATGAAGCCGATCGAGCGGGCGCGCAGATCGGCCAGTTCATTGGCCGATTTGTGCGAGACGTTTTGCTCGTTGATGTAAATATCGCCGCTGCTCGGCCGGTCGATGCACCCGATCAGGTTGAGCAAAGTGGTCTTGCCGCTGCCCGAGGGGCCGGAAATGGCCAGGAAAACGCCGGGTTCGATGGCCAGTGTAATATCATTGAGCGCCCGGACGGTCTGCTCGCCGAGCCGATATTCCTTGAACACCCGTTCGATGCGGACGACGCTGCTCATGCTGGGCGGGGTGCGGCAGAAATGATGATGAACATGTGTGATTCCATTGCCAAATCAACCGATCACTTTGTCGGCTTCGCTTGCCGTGCAACAGCACTGTCTGCGCTTCGCCTTCGCGTCCTCGGCTGATTTGAAAATGGAACGAGGAGATGTCTATGTTGCGCAATAAAGCCAGGTCACCGGGTCAATGGGGTTATCTTGTCGGGGCATGCTTGTTCCTGGGGCTGGCGACAACCGGAGCATCGGCGCAGCAGGTTCCCTCCGAGCCGGTCGATGACTCCTATGCCCGCAGTATAGTTGAAAAGGCCGATCAGGTACGGTTTCCGAGCGAAGGTTTTCAGGTGGATGTCAGTATCGTCACCAGCAAGGCGGATGAGGAGTCTGAATCGCGCAAGTTCCGCGTGTTGTCCAAGGGTAATGAAAACACGGTGGTGATGGTCACCGAGCCGGCCTCCGAGCGCGGGCAGATCATTCTGATGAGGGGCCGCGATCTCTGGGTGTTCATGCCCGAAGTCTCGCAGCCGGTGCGCATTTCTCTCTCGCAGCGGCTGACCGGGCAGGTGGCCAACGGCGATCTGGCGCGGGCCAATTTTGCTGGCGATTACAACCCCCGGATCGTGCGCAACGAAACCATCGGCGGCGAAGATTACGCCGTTCTCGAACTGATTGCCGTCGATCGCTCGGTGACTTACCAGAAGGTGATGTACTGGGTAAACACCAAGAATTTCTGGCCGCTCAAGGCCGAGTTCTATTCGCTTTCCAACCGTCTCTTGAAGAAAGCCAGCTACGAGGAGTTCAAGAAGATGGCCGGCAAGGTTCGGCCGACCCGGATGGTGATGGAGGATGCGTTGCGCGGCGGCGAGAAATCGGTGCTCGACTACGACGGCATGAAATTGCGCGATTTGCCGGATCACGTTTTTACCAAGGAATATCTGAAGAAGCTGTGATTCCATTTCCAAATCCAGGGCAATCGCACACGCAAATGTCGTAAACCCATTGAAAAAGGCGTTCACAGTCAAAGGGTTATGACGTGGGCTTGTAAACCGGGGTGAAACAAGGTT
>WQUQ01000171.1 GCA_009782025.1 Desulfobulbus sp.
CATTATGTTCCCAACCTGACCATCGGGCCACTGGTTTGCTCGGCCATCCGGCCCTGCACCACGGCGCCGATCGACGTGCATCTGATGGTCAAGCCGGTCGACCGCATCATCCCCGATTTCGCCAAGGCCGGGGCCAATATCATCACCTTCCACCCGGAAGCCTCCGAGCACGTCGACCGCAGCCTGGCGCTGATCCGCGACAACGGCTGCCAGGCCGGCCTGGTGTTCAACCCGGCGACGCCGCTCGACTACATGGATTACGTGTTGGACAAACTCGACGTGGCGCTCTTGATGAGCGTCAACCCCGGTTTCGGCGGCCAGAAATTCATCCCGGCGACGCTGGCCAAGGCGCGCCAGGCAAGGGCCAGGCTCGACGCCTACGAGCGCGAGAGCGGCCGGCGCATCCGCCTGGAAATCGACGGCGGGGTGAACACCGCCAACATCGCCGAAATCGCCCGCGCCGGGGTCGATGCCTTTGTGGCGGGTTCGGCTGTTTTCGGGGCAGGTAAGGACAGCGACCCGCATCGCTACGATTCGATCATCAAAGCCCTGCGCGCCGAGTTGGCCGCTGTTGGCTGTCGGTGAGTCGCAGGGCGGGTTTCAACCCGCAAGCCGCCCCCCTATTCCTCCGCCAGCAAATCACGCACCGCTGCGCCGGCCGGTTCCGCCAGGCCGAGGTGGCGATAAATGGCGGGCGTGGCGATGCGGCCGCGCAGGGTGCGTTGCAGATAGCCCTGCTGGATCAGGTAGGGTTCGAGCACGTCCTCGATGGTGTCGCGGGCTTCGCCGATGGCGGCGGCCAGGTTGTCGACGCCGACCGGGCCGCCGCCGAATTTGTCGATGACCGCCGAGAGGAGTTTGCGATCCATCAGGTCGAGGCCGGCGGCGTCGACGTCGAGCATGGACAGGGCGCGGTCGGCGACGGTCCGGCTGATGTTGCCGTCGGCCTTGACTTCGGCGTAGTCGCGCACGCGCCGCAACAGGCGGTTGGCGATGCGCGGCGTGCCGCGCGAGCGGCGGGCGATTTCGAGCGCGCCGTCCGGGTCGATGGGGGCGTTGAGCAGCATCGCCGAGCGCTGCACGATGCTTTGCAATTCTTCGGCGGTATAGAACTCCAGCCGGGCGACGATGCCGAAACGGTCGCGCAGCGGGTTGGTCAGCATGCCGGCCCGGGTCGTCGCGCCGACCAGCGTAAACGGCGGCAGGTCGAGCTTGACCGAGCGGGCGGCGGGGCCTTCGCCGATCATGATGTCGATCTGGAAATCTTCGAGGGCCGGGTAGAGGATTTCTTCGACCACCGGACTCAGGCGGTGGATTTCGTCGATGAACAGCACGTCGTGCGCTTCGAGGTTGGTCAGGATCGCCGCCAGGTCGCCGGCGCGCTCCAGCACCGGGCCGGAGGTCTGGCGCAGGTTGACGCCCATCTCAAAGGCGACGATGTGGGCCAGCGTCGTCTTGCCCAGGCCCGGCGGGCCGAACAGCAGCACATGGTCGAGCGCTTCGCCGCGCCGCCTGGCCGCCTGGATGAAGATTTCGAGTTGCTCGCGGATTTTTTGCTGGCCGGTGTAATCGGCCAGCCGCTTGGGGCGCAGCGCGCGTTCAAGCGCTTCCTCCTGCGCCGATTTGCTCTGCGGCGCGATCAGGCGCTCAGTGGGCACACCCGGCGGCGCGCTCGTGGCGAGGGGGTCGGTTTCGATCATGCGGCAGCTTCCTGGTCTATCCAGCGGGTAAAGAGCATCTGCCCGAGGGCCAGCAGCACCGGGCCGAGGAAGATGCCGATGAAGCCGAACACCAGCACGCCGCCCAGCACGCCCAGCGCGACCAGCAGCGTGGACAGACCAGCGCTGCGGGCCATCAGAATCGGTCTGACAAAGTTATCGATGCCGCTGATGACGAAGACGCCATACAGCACCATGAAGATCGTCCAGCCGGTCTGCCCCTCGCCGTACAGCCAGATGGCGACGCCGCCCCAGATCAGCGGCGGGCCGACGGCCGGCATGATCGAGACGAAGAAGGTGGCGAAGCCAAGCGCCATCGCCCCCGGCACGCCGGCGATGAGAAAGCCGATGATCGCCACCGCCCCCTGGGCGGCGGCGGTGCCGACCAGACCGACCATGACGCTGAGCACGATGTCATGCGACCTGACCAGCATGCCGGCCCCCAGTTCGCCCCCCAGTTTGCTGGCGGCGACGGCCAGCGCCTGGCCAAACCCCTCGCCATCCCGGAACAGGAAAAAGGCGACGAACAGCACCAGCACCATCTGCAACAGGCCATTGGCAGCGATGCCGGCGGCGGCGAGAACCAGGCCGCGCGCCGGGACGATCAATTGCCGGAGGGCGGCATTGAGCGCCTCGCGGTCACCGGCCATTTGCTGCCAGAAGCGATCGATGTCGTCGCCCACCAGCGGCAGTCCGGCCAGCCAGGCCGGCGGCGTCGTCGGCAGGCCCGTGTCGATGTGGGCCTTGATGAAGGCGATCACGCCATCGGCGCCGCTGGCGAGCGAACTCGCCAGAATGAACGTCGGCAGAATCAGGATCAAGGTCAGGATCAGCACCATCAGTGAAGCGCCGAGCGAACGGCGGCCGCCCAGGCGCGGCAGCAGGCGGTTGCGGTAAACATTCCAGGAGCAGATCCAGATCACGAAGGCAAACAGAAGGGCGCCGACAAAAGGCAGCACCACGGCGATGCAGCCGACGATGAGCAGCACCACCAGCGCGATCTGCGCCAGCCGCCTGGGATTGAATTCGGTCGGCATCAGACTTTGGACAACAGCTTGAGCGCCTGGCGGATGCCGTCGGCGGTGGCGACGTCGGCCGGCAGTTGCTTCAACGCCGCCGTCGCTTCCTTGTCGTTGTAACCGAGGGCCAGCAGGGCGTTGAGGATGTCGTCGCGGGCATCGTTGACGGCAACGCCGGGCGTCGCGCCGCCAACCTCGGCCAATTTGCCCTTCAGTTCGAGCAGCAGGCGCTCGGCGGTTTTTTTGCCGATGCCGGGAATCTTGACCAGACGCCCGATTTCCTGGCGGGCGACGGCCGCCGCCAGATCGTCGACCGACAGCCCGGACAATACCGCCAGCGCGGTGCGCGCGCCGATGCCGGAAATTTTCAGCAAGCGGCGGAAGGCGAAGCGCTCCGCCTCGCTCAAAAAACCGTAGAGAAAATGGCCATCCTCGCGCACCGCGAAGTGGGTCAGGAGCGTCGTCCGCTCGCCCGCGCCCGGCAGGTTGTAAAAGGTGCTCATCGGCACGTCCAGTTCATAGCCGACGCCGCCCACGTCGAGCACGATCTGCGGCGGGTTCTTTTCGGCGATCAGGCCGGTGAGTCTGCCAATCATGGGGTATCTGAATGCGCTATGGCCAAACAACCGGTCATCCTATCAGCCGGCCGCCGCGAATGCGATACCCGGCCGTCGCCAGCGCCCCCAGTCCCTGCCCGCCATGCGCGTGGCAAATGGCGCAAGCCAGCGCGTCGGCGGCGTCGGCGGACGGCATGCCGGAGAGGCCAAGGAGGCGCACGACCATCGCCTGCACCTGCTCCTTGGCCGCCTTGCCCTGCCCGACCACCGCCTGCTTGACCTGCAAGGCGGTGTATTCGGCCACCGGCAGGCCGCCATGCACCAGGGCGCTGATCGCCGCGCCGCGCGCCTGGCCGAGCAGCAGCGTCGATTGCGGATTGACGTTGACGAACACCTTTTCCACCGCCGCCTGATCCGGCCGGTAGGTGGCGATCACCTCGCCGATGCCGGTAAAGAGCGTGGCGATGCGCGCCGGCAAGCCCTCCTTGTCGTTCGATTTGATGCAGCCGCTGGCGATGTAGCGCAACTGCCTGCCCTGCTTCTCGATGACGCCGAAGCCCGTCACCCGCAAGCCGGGATCGATGCCGAGCAGGCGGATGGGCAAGGCGTTCAGCGGTGGAGTAGCGCGGGACATGGCGTGATTGTACGGGGTGGGCGGCATGCGCCCGAAATCTGATACGAGTTAAAGCCACTCACGATCGCAGGGGATAGTGTGCGGTGCACAATTTTCAATTCAGGGGATACCGCCATGTCTTTTTTCAGACAACTGTTCAGCATGCTGTTCGGCAAACAGGAAAGCGCCGCCGAAGCTCCGGTCGCTGTACAGGAGGAACCGGTCGCTCCGGGCACCAACATTCGCTTTCACCCGGAACTCATCGCCAAGCTGACCAACGATCATCAAGTACTGCTCAGCCTGTTCGGTGAAACGAGCGAAGCCGCCGCCCAGGGCGACGCAGCGGCGGCGGCCGAGCAGCTCGAAGCCTTCCGCACGGCCTTGCAGGGCCATCTGCTGACCGAGAACATCCGCCTCTACGTCTATCTGGAGCACCTGTTTGCCGACGACCCCTCGACCTACGCGCTGATCCACGAATTCCGTCACGAAATGGACGGCATCGGCAAGGCGGTCATCCGCTTTCTCCTCAAATACGAGGATCTCGCCAGGCATCCCGAACAGATCGCGGCCTTTGCCAGCGATCTGGCCGCCGTTGGCAAGGTGCTGGTCAGCCGCATCGAGCGCGAGGAAGGGACGTTGTACCCGCTCTATACCGCGTAGTTTTTGCCACACACGCCGCGCCGCTCAGTTGCACATGGCGCGGCAGGCGGCGGCGTTGTCGGCGCAGGTTTTGGCGTCATCGGCCAGGACGCAGGTCTGGTGGCTGCGGTAGGTGAGATGGATGCCGTGCGGATAGCTGCAAACGACCTTGGCGATCTTGCCTTGCATCGCCACGGCGATGCCGGTCGGTTGCTGCGTCCGCCACTGCGCCTCGGGCAGGTCGCAGGACAGATAGCCGTCGAATTGGCCATCGGCTGATTCCCAGCGCGCCTGATTTTTCAGCTTGCGATAATCGGCGTAGTCGACGCAGGGATCCGTTTTTTTGCCATAGACGTTGGCGTCATCGCTGCAATAACCGATGTAGGTGGTCTGCAACTCCTCCTCGGTCGGGCAGCCATTGACCTGCACCAGGGCCGCCAGATCGGGGCAGACGAGTTCCGTCGCCGCCGCCGGCAGGCTCAAGGCGACGCCCAGCGCGCCCAACAGAAAGAATCGGCTCATCATCAGGCTCCTTGCCGGCGCATCGCCGCTGATTTGTCCATCACTCGTCCATCACTGCCGTGGTGTAGATTTCCTGCACGTCGTCCAGATTTTCCAGCGCGTCGAGCAGTTTCTGCATTTTGGCGGCATCCTCGCCGGCGAACAGGTTTTCGCTCTCCGGCTTCATCGTCACCTCGGCGAATTCCGGCTTGAAGCCGGCGGCTTCGAGCGCATCCTTGACGGTGATGAAATCGGCCGGGCCGGTAATCACTTCGATCGAACCGTCATCGTTGCTCGCCACGTCCTCGGCGCCGGCCTCGATGGCGGCATCCATCAGCGCCGCCTCGTCGGCACCGGGGGCAAAGACCAGTTGGCCGCAGTGCTTGAACTGGAAGGCGACGCAGCCGTCGGTGCCCATGTTGCCGCCGTGTTTGCTGAAGGCGTGGCGCACCTCGGCGACGGTGCGGGTCTTGTTGTCGGTCAGGCAATCGACCATGATCGCCGCGCCGCCGATGCCGTAGCCCTCGTAGCGCACCTCGACATAATCGACGCCTTCGAGTTCGCCGGTGCCCTTCTTGATGGCGGTGTCGATCTTGTCCTTGGGCATGTTGCTGGCCTTGGCCTTGTCGACGGCAACGCGCAGGCGCGGGTTGAAGCCGATGTCGCCACCGCCCATCTTGGCGGCGACGGTGATTTCCTTGGCGATCCTGGAGAAAGCGGCGCCGCGCTTCTCGTCCTGACGCCCCTTGCGATGCTGGATATTGGCCCATTTGGAGTGACCGGCCATGATGATTTCCTGAATGCGGATGATGAAGAAGCCGGGATTTTACCCATCCGGCGGCCACAAGCCCAATGATCGCCGCAAAAACCCGCGCCCCCGCCGTGCTTCATCCGCCCCCATCCAGCGCCAGAAAGGCTTGCATGCCCGGCGTCGGCGCGCGGTCGCGGTGGCGGATCAGGCGCAGGGGACGCGACAGGGCGGGCAGGTCGGTGCGCACCTGCGCCACGCTGCCGGCGGCCAGCGCTTCGGCAACGACGTGGCGCGACAGGCAGGACAAGCCCAAGCCGGCGGCAACCACGCGGCGGATGGCCTCGGAGTTGCCCAACTCCATATCGACCCGCACCGCGCCGACGTGCGCGCGCAGCCAGCGCTCCACCTCCTCGCGCGTGCCGCTGCCCGGTTCGCGCAGCAGCCACGGCGCACCAGCCAGAAGGGCGCGACGGGCGCGGCCCTGCGCCGCGGGGTGGCCGGGCGGTGCGATGACGATTAGTTCGTCCTCGCGCCAGTCGCTCACCTCCAGATCGGGATGATGGCAAGCGCCTTCGATCAAGCCAAAATCCAGTTCCAGCGCGACCACGGCGGCAATGATTTCAGCCGTATTGCCCGTCAGCAACTGCACGCGCGCCTCGGGATGAGCCGCGCGCAGCGCAGCCAGCAGGGGCGGCAGCAGATAGCCGGCGATGGTCGTGCTGGCGCCCATGCGCAGTGACACGGCCGGGCTGGTCAGCGCCTCCTGCAACTGTCCCGCGCCGTCGAGCAGCGTCTGCGCGCGCGGCCACAACTGGCGGCCAGGCGCGCTCAACACCAGCCGGCGACCGCAGCGGTCGAATAGCGGCTGACCGAGCGCGCGTTCGAGCTTGGCCAGCGCCTGACTGGCCGCCGACTGGGTCATGGCGACCGCCTCGGCCGCCCGGCTGACGCTGCCGAGGCGGGCGATAGCGGCGAACACTTCCAGCTCGCGCAGGGTGTAGCGGATCATGGGGGTAGCCTCCGTCATTAGATTTGCTAATCAAATTCATAAATGTAATGCGTTTTTCTTCTTTACGGCCAAATGACACGATGCCCGGCCATGACGACCTCATCCTCGTTCGCCGCCTTGCGCCGCAGGGTTCCCGGCGTGTTGCTGACATTCGCGCTGGCGCTCGCCGCCATCGGGCTGGCGCAGACCGGCTGGGCCGAGCGCTGGGGGCTGACGGCGCTGACGCTGGCCATCGTGCTGGGCATGGCGCTGGGCAACCTGGCACCCGGGCCGTTGCGGCAGTGGCGGTGCG
This sequence comes from Desulfobulbus sp., assembly GCA_009782025.1. Classification (GTDB taxonomy): domain Bacteria; phylum Pseudomonadota; class Gammaproteobacteria; order Burkholderiales; family Rhodocyclaceae; genus Azonexus. Next base: position 7,100 of record WQUQ01000171.1, read on the forward strand.
AGCAGGGCGTAGACTGGTCGCGGCAGCGGTTGCTGCGGCTGGGCATCATTCTGTTCGGGCTGCGCCTCACCTTTCAGGACATGGCGCGCGTGGGCTGGGCGGGGGTGGCGATCGACGCGCTGATGATCTGTTCCACCTTCGCGCTGGCGTTGCTCATCGGTCGCCGCTGGCTGCGGCTGGACGAGCCGACGGTGGTGCTGATCGGCGCCGGCAGCTCGATCTGCGGAGCGGCTGCCGTGCTGGCCGCACAGCCGGTCGCCAAGGGCAGCGCCGAACAGGTCAGCGTGGCGGTGGCGACGGTGGTGGTGTTCGGCACGCTCGCCATGTTTGGCTACCCGCTGCTGCATGCGGGGTTTGGCTTGAGCGACGCAGCCTTCGGCATCTATACCGGCTCCACCGTACATGAGGTGGCACAGGTCGTGGTCGCCGCGCGCGCCGTCAGCGAGCAGGCCGCCGATCTGGCCGTCATTGCCAAGATGATCCGCGTGATGATGCTGGCGCCCTTTCTGCTGCTGGTGTCGGCCCTGCTGGCGGCGCGCGGACAAGACGCTGCGGACGCCCGCGCCTGGCAGCAGCGGCTGGTGGTGCCGTGGTTCGCCTTCGGCTTCGTGCTGATGGCCGGCGTGCGTTCGTCCGGCTGGGCGCCGGACGCGCTGCTCGGCCCGCTGCTGCAACTGGACAACCTGCTGCTGGCGATGGCGATGGCTGCGCTTGGCCTGGGCACGCACGCCTCGTCCATCGCCCGCGCCGGCGTGCGTCCGCTGCTGCTGGCCGCCCTGCTGACGCTCTGGCTGGTCGCCGGCGGCGCCCTGGTCAATGGGCTGGTGCAGGGATGGTGGCGGTAGGACATGGCCCGAATCGGGGATGCCCGCCTTGGCGGTTCCACATATCGGGCGTCTGCCCAGCAGCGCTAGAATGACCGGATCAATTTCCCGAGGAGTTCCGCGCCATGTCCGCCCCCCTGTATCTCGCCAAGTCCGCCGCCGGCTACCCGGCCCTGTTGCCGCAGATGGCCAACCGCCACGGTCTGATTACCGGCGCGACCGGCACCGGCAAGACGGTGACCTTGCAGTCGCTGGCCGAGCGTTTGGCCTCCATCGGCGTGCCGGTGTTCATGGCCGATGTCAAGGGCGACCTGTCGGGCATGGCCGCCGCCGGCCAGCCGTCGGAAAAACTCTCGAAGCGCATCGCCGAACTCGGGTTGAAGGATTTTCAGCCTTACGCCAACTCGGTCGCCTTCTGGGACGTTTTCGGCCAGGGCGGCGTGCCGGTGCGGTCCACCATCTCCCACATGGGGCCGCTGCTGCTGGCGCGGCTCCTCAATCTCAACGACACCCAGACCGGCGTGCTGCAACTGGTGTTCAAGATCGCCGACGACCAGGGCCTGCTGCTGCTCGATCTCAAGGATCTGCGCGCCATGACCCAGTACGTCGGCGACAACGCGGCGCAATACAAGACCGAGTACGGCAATGTCAGCACGGCTTCGATCGGCGCCATCCAGCGCGGCCTCTTGACGCTGGGCGAGCAGGGCGGCGACCTCTTCTTCGGCGAGCCGATGCTCGACATCGCCGACCTGATGCGGGTCGACGCCAACGGTCGCGGCGTCATCAGCGTGCTCGCCGCCGAAAAGCTCATCAATGCCCCGGCTTTGTATTCCACCTTCCTGCTCTGGCTGCTCTCCGAGTTGTTCGAGCGCCTGCCGGAAGCCGGCGATCTCGACCAGCCCAGGCTGGTGTTCTTTTTCGACGAAGCCCATCTGCTGTTCACCGATGCGCCGCAGGCGCTGGTCGACAAGGTCGAACAGGTGGTGCGCCTGATCCGTTCCAAGGGCGTCGGCGTCTTTTTCGTCACGCAGAACCCGCTCGACGTGCCGGAAAAAATCCTCGGCCAGCTCGGCAACCGCGTCCAGCACGCCCTGCGCGCCTTCACCCCGCGCGACCAGAAGGCGGTGCAGGCGGCGGCGCAGACCATGCGCGCCAATCCCAAATTCGACGCCGCCGCCGCCATTACCGAACTGGGCGTCGGCGAGGCGCTGGTCTCCTTCCTCGACGACCAGGGCCGGCCCAACGTCGTCGAACGCGCCTTCATCTTTCCGCCGGCCTCGCGCATCGGGCCGCTGACCGCCGCCGAGCGGCAGGCCATGATCCAGGCTTCGCCGCTGCTCGCCACCTACGGCCAGGCCGTCGACCGCGTTTCGGCCTACGAAATCCTGCGCGGCGGGTCAGCAACCAAAGAAACGGCCAAACCGGCTGCCCCCGGCGCCATTGCGCCGCCCCCCGTGGCGCCCGACCCGAATGCCTGGGGCAACAGCGCCGGCGCCCCCCCGCCGGCGCCCGCCCCGCAGCCACGGCAAAGCGCCCCGACAACGCAGGAGAGCGGCGGCGGCCTGCTTGGCGGCCTCGGCGACATTCTGCTCGGCAGTACCGGCCCGCGCGGCGGCAAACGTGAAGGCGTGCTCGAATCGGCGGCCAAGAGCGCCGCCCGCGGCGTCGCCGGCACCGTCGGCCGCGAATTCGGCAAGCAGATTTTGCGCGGCGTGCTCGGCTCCATTCTCGGCGGTCGGCGCTAGATCAACGCGAGGCGCGAGCTATTTGAGCCATCCACGCGCCCGCGCCTGGGCGGCGTCGAGCAAAAGGGCGGTTTCCTGGCGGTAGGGATGGCTGAAGAGCGGCGTCTCGCCCGGCCTCGGCGCGCCTTCGGCGAGTAATATGCCATCCGGGTGTTGCGCGAACCAGGATTGAATGTCGGCGGGCGTTGGCAGTTCGTCGATGGGGCGTTCGAGCCGGCCGAAAAACCGGTACTGATTGTTGTATTCGCCTTTTTTCCCCAGCGCGACGCCGCCTTGTTGCAACCGGGCGATTTCCTGCGCCATGGGGCGAACGTCATAATGCAGCCAGAGATAGTCGGCGACGTAGAACTGGGCCAGAACAAAAAAAGCGGCGCCGAGAACGGCCAGCGCCGCGACGCGCTGCTCCGCCCTACGACCGAGCCAGACCGCCGCGAGCGCCGCCAGGATCAGCGCAGCGCCCGGCCAGCGCGGCAGGCTGATTGATGGACCGAGCCGGTCGGCCAGACCATCCGGCGCCAGGCCGATCATCGCCGCCCCCGCCGCCGCCACGAGCAGCGCCGGCAGCCAGATGCCACCACCGGCCCCGCCGCCGCCGGGCTGTTCACGCGCCAGCAGACGGCCCGTCAGCAGGGCGAAGGCGGGCAGGAGCGGCACCAGGTAATGCACCTGCTTGCCGCTGATGAGCGAGAAAACGAAAAATACCGGCAACGACCAGGCCAGGCAGAAGCGCAAGCCATGGTCGAGACCTTCAGCGCGCAGCGCCAGGCAGCGCCGCCAGAAACCCGGCCACAGCAGCCAGGGAAAGAGCAGCGCCGGCAGCAGCGGCAGGTACCACCAGAAGGCCCGCTTGTGCGCGAAGGAGTTGGCCACGCGGCCAGCGGTCTGGCCCCAGAAGATCATGCGCCGGTATTCCTCGCCGCCCGCAATGGCGGCCGGAATGGCCCAGGCCAGCGCGATTGCGGCGCCGCCCAGCACGGCCAGCAGCACGCCGCCGGCCCAGCGCTTGCCGTTCACGCCCGGCTGCCACCAGGGGACCAGCGCCGCGACCGGCAGCAGATGCAGCAGCACCACCGGCCCCTTGGCCAGCACGCCGCAACCGATCGCCACCGCCAGCCAGGCGAAGCCGCGTTGCCTGGCCCCAGCCGCCGCCATGAGCAGGCCGCGCAAGCCGAGGAGCACGAAAAAAGTCAGCATCACGTCGAACATGGCCGAGGTGGAAAACAGCATCCACAGCAGGCAGGAGGAGAGAATCCACGCCGCGTTGCGCCGCGCGCCCTCATCGTCCGGCCACAACCGCCGCCCGAGCGACAAGGTCAGCAGCAGAGCGCCGAGGGAGAACAGCGGCGAAACCAGGCGCGGCCACCACTCATTGACGCCAAAGACGGCCCAGCCCAGGTTGTAGATCCAGAACAACAGCGGCGGCTTGTCGCTGTAAGGCGCGCCGTTCTTGAACAGCACCAGGTAATCGTTTTTGAGCCACATCTCCCAGGCGACGCCGATGTAGCGGGTTTCGTCGATGGGCGTCAGCGGCCGGGTGACGAAGGCCACGAGGGTCAGGATGGCGAGCAGCACGATGGGGCCGAGCAGGAAAATCTGGCCCCGCAGGATGGCATGGTTGGGTTTCATGGTCAGCCGTCAGGCAAACAGGCGGGCGAGTTCCTGGCCGGGGTCGGCGGCGCGCATGAAGGCTTCGCCGACGAGGAAGGCGTTGACGCCGTGGCGGCGCATGCGGGCGACATCGGCCGGCGTCTGGATGCCGCTTTCGGTGACGACGATGCGCCCGGCCGGGATGCGTTCCAGCAAGCCGAGCGTGGCGTCGAGGGTGACCTCGAAAGTCCGCAGATTGCGGTTGTTGATGCCCAGGAGCGGCGTTTTCAGTTGTAGCGCGGCGGTCAGCTCGATGCCGTCATGCACTTCGACCAGCACGGCCATGCCGTAACCGTGGGCGACGGCTTCGAGTTCGCGCATTTCGCTTGGCTCAAGGGCAGCGGCGATGAGCAGGATGGCATCCGCGCCCATCGCCCGGGCTTCGGTGACTTGATAACGATCAACGATGAAATCCTTGCGCAGCACGGGCAACGGGCAGGCGGCGCGGGCGGCTTGCAGGTATTCCGGCGCGCCCTGAAAGTAGTCGCGGTCGGTGAGCACGGAAAGGCAGGCCGCGCCGTGGCCGGCGTAATTACGGGCGATGTCGGCGGGGCGGAAATCGGGGCGGATGACGCCTTTCGACGGGCTGGCTTTCTTGATCTCGGCAATCACCGCCGGCTGCCCCGCCGCGATTTTGCCGCGGATGGCTCCGACGAAATCGCGCGGCGCGGGTTGCGCGGCGGCTTCCGCCTCGATCGCGGCGAGCGGCCTGGCGGCCAGCGCGGCGGCGATTTCTCGCCGTTTGGTGGCGATGATCTGGCACAGGATGTCGCTCATGGCGCCCCCAGACGCTGCGTGCAGCGCACGAACTGGTCGAGTTTGGCGCGGGCCGCGCCGCTGGCGATGGCCTCGCGCGCTTTGTCGATGCCAGCGCCGATGCTGTCGGCAAGGTGGGTCACGTA
>WQUQ01000172.1 GCA_009782025.1 Desulfobulbus sp.
CGTTTCTGTTTCAAACGGTAAATATTGACGTGCCATGCGGTACAACCCCGTCATTCCGCGCGCAGTCGCGGAATCCATGCAGCGTATGGATTCTGCGACTGCGCTTCGCTCCGCGCAGAATGACGATTCCGGGGCGATTTCCTGTCGTTACGAATGAGAAATGGAATAACCCGCCGCCAGCACGCGGTTGCGGCCGCTGCGCTTGGCTTCCAGCAGCGCGTCATCGGCCGCGCCAATCAATGCCGCCGCCGAGGGATGATCGGCCAGCGCGGCGACGCCGCAACTGAAGGTGGCATGAATCACGCCGCCGTCGTGGCTGTGCGGCAGCATGGCGAAATCCTGGCGGATGCGGTCGAGCTGGGCAACGGCGTCGGCCAGGTCGGTGCCGGAGAGGGCGACGATGAATTCCTCGCCGCCATAGCGGCCGATCAGGTCGCTGCTGCGCAGGCGGCCGCGCAGCAGCCAGGCCAGATTGCGGATCACCTGGTCGCCGACGGGGTGGCCCCAGGTGTCGTTGATGCTCTTGAAACGGTCGATGTCGAGCATGGCGACGGCCAGGCGGCCGCCGTTCGCCTGCGCCTCGGCGACGCGCTGGCCGAGGCGCATCTTGGCCGTCGAATGGTTGAGCAGCCGGGTCAGGCCATCATGCTGGCCGGAACGACGCATTTCACGGTAGCGGGCGATCTTGGTCTTGACCACCGCCGCCAGCACCACCGGGTTGACCGGCTTGGTCAGGAACTGGTCGCCGCCCAGGCGCAAGGCTTCGACCTGTTGCGCGATGTCGCTCTCGCTCGACAGATAAATCACCGGCAGGGCCTGGTACTCGGCCATCTGGCGCAGCGCCGCGGTGGCCTCGACGCCGCTGCAAAAGGGCATGTACATATCCATCAGGATGGCGTCCGGGCGGTAGCTGGCAGCCGCTTCGAGCAGGCGGCGCGGATCGGCCACGGCCAGACTGTCGATGCCATGCTGGCTGAGGGCGCGGCGGACGAGAACGCTGGCGGTGGGCGAATCTTCGACCACCAGCACGCGGTCGGCCTCGGTTTCGTCCTCGCGCACCAGATCGAGCAGCCGGACCAGGATGTCGGCGCTGCCGCTGGCGACGGGAACGCAGGTATCGGCGCCGGCGCGCTGGAGGCGGACGATGCTTTCGAGTTCGGCAGGAACCGCCAGGCAATAGATGTGGCTGGCCGGGAAGCGCGCGCGCAGTTCGCCGATGGCGGCCACGGCGTTGGCCGGCCAGGCGTCGGGCAGATCCGGCAGGCAGAGAATGGCCAGCGGCGCCGGCTCATCGGCGGTCAGCCCAAACCACGGAACGATGCGGGGCGGGAAGCCGAAAGAGGCCAACTGGTCGCCCAGCGCCTTGAGCCAGGGATGTTCGGCGGCAGCAACGACCAGCACGCTGCGGCGACGCCCCCCGGCGTCGTCGGCCTCATCGGCGAATGGGTCGGAATGGCGGCGGCTGGGCAGCGGGGGATCTTCGTGGCGCTTCAGTTCATCGAGCAGACGAAAAAATTTGCCCTCGATGGCGTTGATCTGATCGGGTGCCAGCGGGTGCCGGGTGGCATCGCCGAACAGGGCCAGCGCCGTGTTTTCCAGTTCCTGCGCCGTGCGCGCCAGCCCCGGCAGGTGGCGATCCGCCAGATGTTCGATCAGGCTGTTGAGGGAAACGGTGAATTCGACGAACAGCGTGAAATCGCCGCTGGCACGGTACTGCTGCCAGTGACCCTTGAGGGTTTCGACGAGAGTGGTGACGCAATGGAAGGTAGCCATCGGCGGATCCGAACGAATCCGCGAATCATACAAAATTACGTTCGTTGATGCGCGACGAACGCACGTTATTCCATTTCTCGTTCGTAGCGACAACAAACCGCCGAGAATCGTCATTCTGCGCGGAGCGAAGCGTAGTCGCAGAATCCACTCGTTGCATGGATTCCGCGACTACGCGCGGAATGACGATCTGGCGCCGCCCGGCATATCAATAATTACCGTTTGAAATAGAAATAGAATTACGCGGTCGCCGCTGGACGCCGACGGAGGGTTCTCGGGTACCATGATGCCCCCGTTCATTGCCCCGGCCCGCTCCATGAAGGACAGCATCCGCCAGAAACTCGACCTCCTGGTCGACCGCCTCGATGGCATCGACCGCCTGCTGGCGACGCCCGATGCCGCCGACGACATGGAGCAATTCCGCAAGCTGTCGCGCGAGCGGGCCGAGATCGAGCCGGTGGTCGTCCGCTACGGCGCTTTCCGCCAGGCCGAGAACGATCTGGCCGAAGCCGGGGCGATGCTGGCCGACCCGGAGATGAAGGAATTCGCCGCCGAGGAAATCGCCGCCGCCAAGGGCCGCCTGCCGGAACTGGAAGTTGAATTGCAAAAATTGCTGCTGCCGAAGGACCCCAACGATGAGCGCGGCGTGCTGCTGGAGATTCGCGCCGGCACCGGCGGCGACGAATCGGCGCTGTTCGCCGGCGACCTGTTCCGCATGTATTCACGCTTCGCCGAGCGCCAGCGCTGGCAGGTCGAAGTGCTGTCGGCCAGCGAGTCGGAACTCGGCGGCTACCGCGAAATCATCTGTCGCATCGTCGGCAGCGGCGCGAGCAGTGGCGTGTATTCGCAACTGAAATTCGAGTCCGGCGGCCACCGCGTCCAGCGCGTGCCGGAAACCGAAACCCAGGGCCGCATCCACACCTCGGCCTGTACCGTCGCGGTGATGCCGGAAGCCGACGAGGTTGGCGACGTCGACCTCAACCCGGCCGATCTCAGGATCGACACCTTCCGCGCCTCCGGCGCCGGCGGCCAGCACATCAACAAGACCGATTCGGCGGTGCGCATTACCCACCTGCCGACCGGCATCGTCGCCGAATGTCAGGATGGCCGCTCGCAGCACGCCAACAAGGCCTCGGCCATGAAGGTGCTGGCGGCGCGCATCAAGGACGTGCAGGTGCGCGCCCAGCAGAGCGCCATCGCCAGCACAAGGAAAAGCCTGATCGGCTCGGGCGACCGCTCCGAGCGCATCCGCACCTACAATTTTCCGCAGGGGCGCGTCACCGACCACCGCATCAACCTGACGCTGTACAAAATCGCCGCCATCCTGGACGGCGATCTCGGCGAGGTGCTGGCCGCTTTGGCCCACGAGCATCAGGCCGAGCAACTGGCGGAACTGGCCGCCGCAACGTAACAAAGCGCGCACCATGTCTTGTCTGTAATGCACTTTTGCATTACATTGCTTGAAAATCAGGAACGGAGAGCGCATGAGCACACTGACCGTCACCGGGCGGGGCCAAGTGACATTTCGCAAAGATGTCTTGCAGCACCTGGGCATCCAGCCCGGCGAGAAGATCGAACTCGATTTGCTCCCCGATGGCCGGGCCGAACTCAAAGCCGCCCAGCCCAAAGGCTCATTCCACGAACTGCGAGGCATGCTCAAGGGGCGGACCAACGGCGCTTGCCTGAGTATCGAGGAAATCAGCCAGGCCATTGCCGAAGCCGGCGCGGCGACCGGTGACACATGAAGATAACGGCAGATACGAACGTGCTGCTGCGCACCTTGGTCGACGATGACGAAGCCCAGACGGCGCGCGCCGTGGCCCTGCTGGAAACGGCCAAACAAGTGGCGGTGAGCCTGCAAACCCTGTGCGAACTGGTCTGGGTGCTGCGCGGTTGCTACGGGGTGGGACGGACGGATCTGGCGGCGGCGGTGCGTTCCTTGTTGAACACGAGGAATGTCGTGGTCAACCGACCGGCTACCGAGGCGGGTCTGGCGCTGCTGGAGGCCGGCGGCGATTTTGCCGATGGCGTGATCGCCTATGACGGGACTTGGCTCGGCGCGGAAATTTTTGTTTCCTTCGATAAAAAAGCGGTGTCGCTGCTGACCAGGCAGGGACAGGCCGCCCGCCTGCTTTGACGCTGGCCGAGGCCCTGACTGCCGCCCGCCAGCGCATCGACCGGCTCGATGCCCGCCTGCTGCTGCAAACCGCCGCCGGCTGCACGCATGCCGATCTGCTGGCCCGGCCCGAAACGCCGCTTGCCGCATCGGCGCAGGCGCAATTCGAGAACTGGGTCGAACGCCGCGCCGGCGGCGAGCCGCTGGCCTATCTGGTCGGCGCAGCCGAGTTTCGCGGCCGCATGTTTCAGGTTTCGCCGGCGGTGCTGATTCCCCGCCCGGATACCGAGGCGCTGGTCGAGCAGGCGCTGGCCCGGCTGCAAGGCAAAGACCATCCGGCGGTGCTCGATCTCGGCACGGGTTCCGGCATCGTCGCCGTGTCGCTGGCGCTGGAATATCCTGCGGCGCGCGTCACCGCCGTCGACCTCTCGCCGGCGGCGCTGGCCGTCGCCGCCGATAACGCCCGCCGTCTTGGCGCGGCGGTCGAGTTTCTCGAAGGCGACTGGTACGCGCCGCTGACTGGCCGGCGCTTCGATCTCATCGTCGGCAATCCGCCCTACATCGCCGCCGACGACCCGCACCTGGCCGGCGACGGCCTGCCTTGCGAGCCGCAAGAGGCGCTGACCGACGGCGGCGACGGCCTCGGCTGTCTCGCCCGCATCATCGCCAACGCCGCCGCCCATCTGCATCCGGGCGGCTGGCTGGTGCTCGAACACGGTCACGAACAGGGAGCGGCCTGCCGGAACTTATTGTCCGCCAGCGGCCTCCAAGGCATTTTCACCCATCCCGACCTGGCCGGCAGCGACCGCGTTTCAGGCGCTTTTCTTTGATCTGGAGCAATCATGTCCGACGTGCAGCAACGCATTGAGCAAACCGTGACCAGCAACCCGGTCGTCCTCTACATGAAGGGCGACGCCCGCTTTCCGCAATGCGGCTTTTCGGCGACGGCGGTGCAGATTCTGAAAAACTGCGGTGTCAACGATTTCGTCACCGTCAATGTGCTGGCCGACGAGGCCATCCGCCAGGGCGTCAAGGAATA
>WQUQ01000173.1 GCA_009782025.1 Desulfobulbus sp.
CGAACTGCCGCCGCCGGTTGCCCTCGACCATCCGCTGAGCAGCGGCGGCAGCGCAGCGGAAAGCGGCGGCACCATGCGCCGGGCTACGGAGACATGATGACCCACTCGCTCACCCTCCTCCTCGGCGTGCACGCCCATCAGCCGGTCGGCAATTTCCCGGAAGTCATCGAGGATGCCCACCAGCGCTGTTACAAGCCTTTTCTCGAAACCCTGCACGCTTATCCCGAATTCCGTTTCGTCGCGCATTTTTCCGGCTGGCTGCTCGACTGGCTGCGCGAGCGCCACCCGGACGACATGGCATTGCTGGCGGCGATGGTGCGGCGCGGCCAGGTGGAACTGTTCAGTTCCGGCGATACCGAGCCGGTATTGGCGGCGATTCCGCACCGCGACCGGGTGGGTCAGTTGCAGGCGCTGAACGACAAGCTGGCGGCCTGGACCGGCGTGCGCCCACGCGGCGCGTGGCTGACCGAGCGGGTCTGGGAATCGTCGGTGGCGCCGGCGCTGGCCGAGAGCGGCATCGATTACGTGACAGTCGATGATTACCATTTTTTGTGCACCGGCAAGACGACGGCCGAACTGGACGGCTATTTTAGCACCGAGGAGGGCGGCGCCCGGCTCGATCTCTTTCCCATCTCCGAGGCGCTGCGTTACCGCCTGCCTTTTTCGCCCGCCGCCGAGGTCGTCGCCTATCTCGAAGATCTGGCCGCCGCTGGGCAGAGCGCTGCCATTTATTTCGACGACATCGAGAAATTCGGCATCTGGCCGGAGACTTACGACTGGGTTTACCGCCGTGGCTGGCTGCGGGCGATGATCGAGGGCGTGCTCGCCAGCCAGTCGATCACCACCGCCACCTACGCCGACTTCCATGCCCGGAACGCCACGCGCGGCGTCGTCTACCTGCCGACCACCTCGTACAGCGAGATGAATGAATGGACGCTGCCGATGCCGGCCGCCGGCATCTACGCCGAACTGCTGGCCGCCGAGCAGGCTGCCGGCCACGGCGAGCGCTACCGGCCTTTCCTGCGCGGCGGCATCTGGCGCAATTTCTTGAGCCGCTACCCGGAGGCCAACTGGCTGCACAAGCGCATGCTCGGCCTGTCGACCCGCCTCGCCGCGCTGCCGCAGCCGCCACCGGCGCTGATCGCCGAGCTGTACCGCGCCCAGGCCAACGATGCTTACTGGCACGGCCTGTTCGGCGGCCTCTACCTGCCGCACCTGCGCCGCGCCGTGTGGGCCAATCTGGTGGAACTGGAAGCCGGCATCGACGCGCTGCAAGCGCGTCCGGCGGTGCAGACGGTCGATCTCGATCTCGATGGTCACCGCGAAATCTTCATCCACGGCCCGGAACTGCAAGCGGTGGTGCGCGACGACGGTCTGGCCGCCGCCTGCGAACTGTCCAGCTACCGCCTGCGGCACAACTTCGCCGACAGCCTGCGCCGCTACCACGAGCATTACCACGACCGCATCGGCAGCGCGCCCAGCGAGCATCAGGGCGAGGGCATCGCCTCGGCGCACGACATCGTCCGCTGCAAGCACCCGATCAGCGCCGCCGACATCGTGCCGGACGCCCTGCCGCGCGCCCTCTGCATCGATCGCCTCGACCACCTCCCCATCGCCGATTACCGGGCGGACGGAGCGAACGCGGCACGCTTCACCCGCCCCGGCATCGTCAAGCGTTACGCCATCGACGCCGGCACGTTGACCGTCGATTGGGCATTCACCGGCCTGGCCGGCCAGCGTTTCTCGACCGAACTGAATCTGGCGATGCCCAGTTGCGATGGCTTCCTCGGTCGCTATGTGCTGGCCGACGGCCGCATCGGCGGCGGTTTCGGCCAGCCGCTGAATCTGGCCGAAAGCGAATCGCTGACGCTGGAGGATGGCGTGCTCGGCGGCCGCGTCACCGTGCGGACCGATTCGCCGGTGACGCTGGAATGCCAGCCGCACCAGACCGTTTCACAATCGGAAGCCGGCTTTGAAAAAATCATGCAATCGGCCGAACTGCGGCTGCACTGGGTGATCCCCGACGCCGCCTGCGCCTTGCGTCTTCAACTTGACCTGACCCCTCTTTCGTCATGACCAGCACCTCCTACCAAATCGAAGTCAATCCGCAACTGCCGGAGCGCCTGGAGCGCCTCGAAGAACTGGCCAACAACCTGTGGTATAGCTGGGATCGCTCAACCCAGGGCCTGTTCGCCAGCCTCTCGCATCGGTTGTGGCTGGCGACCAACCACACGCCCAAGGCTTTTCTGAAGCGCGCCGACCAGAAGCGGCTTGAGGCCGAGGCCGAGAACCCGGTTTTTCTCGGCGCCCTGAATCGCGTGCTGTCGGCCTACGACAGTTATCACGAGATACCCGGCCTGGCCCACGTGCACGGCCAGTCCTTTCGCGCCGATGACCTGATCGCCTATTTCTGCGCCGAGTTCGGTTTTCACGAAAGCCTGCCGATCTACTCCGGCGGCCTCGGCATTCTCGCCGGCGACCATTGCAAGGCGGCCAGCGACATGGGCCTGCCTTTCATCGGCGTCGGCCTCTTGTACCGCCAGGGCTATTTTTCCCAGACGCTGGACGCCGACGGCCAGCAACAGGCGATCTATGCCGATTCCGATTTCGACGATCTGCCGGTATCGCCGGTGCTCGATGCCGCAGGCGGCGAATTGCGCATCGCCATCGAACTGCCGGGGCGGATGGTGCAGGCCAAGCTCTGGGAAGTCCGCGTCGGCCACGTCCGGCTGATTCTGCTCGACACCTGGCTGGCCGAGAACGCCGACAGCGACCGCGAAATCACCCACCGCCTTTACGGCGGCAACAAGACCACGCGCATCGAGCAGGAGATCCTGCTCGGCGTCGGCGGCGTTCGGGCGCTGGCCCAACTCGGCCTCAAGCCGACGGTGTGGCACGTCAACGAGGGCCACGCCGCTTTCCTGATTCTTGAGCGCATTCGCGCTCTGGTCAGCGACAGCCTGCCCTTCGCCGCAGCGCTGGAAGCGGTGGCCGCCAACACGGCATTCACCACGCATACGCCGGTGCCGGCCGGCCACGATCATTTTTCCGAGGAGATGATCCGCCACTATTTCTCGGCCTGGTGCCAGGAACTCGGCCTGGATTGCGGCATCCTGCTGGCGCTCGGCGCCGAGCCGCGGCAGAGCGATTTCAACATGACGGCGCTGGCGCTGCGCGGTTCGCGCCACCACAACGGCGTTTCGCGCATCCACGGCGGCGTTTCGGCCGACATCTGCCGCTACCTGTGGCCGCAAATACCGCCCGGCGAAAACCCGATGGATTACGTGACCAACGGCGTCCATCTGTCGACCTTCATGTCCCAGGAGTGGTTCGACACCTTCGAGCGTTACCTCGGCATCGGCTGGCAGGAGCGGCAGACCGAGCCGGACAACTGGCGCGGTATCGACGAGATTCCCAATGCCACCTTCTGGAGCATCCGCCAGCAACTGAAATCCAAGATGCTGAAGCTGGTGCGCGAGCGCATCCGCGCCCAGCACCAGCGCAACCAGGGGTCACCGGCGCATCTCGACCGGCTGCTGAGATTCGTCGATCCCGACAACCCGAACATCCTGACTATCGGCTTCGCCCGCCGCTTCGCCACCTACAAGCGGGCGGCGCTGCTGTTCCACGATCTGAAATGGCTGCGCGAAATCATCAGCGAGGCCGGCCGGCCCGTGCTCTTTCTCTTTGCCGGCAAGGCCCATCCGGCCGACCTGCCGGGCCAGGAGATCATCCGCCGCATCGCCCAGATCGCCCGGCTGCCGGAATTCGAGGGGCGCATCCTGCTGGTCGAAGGCTACGACCTGCATCTGTCGCGCTCGCTGGTCGCCGGCGTCGACGTCTGGCTCAACAACCCGATCTACCCGCTGGAAGCCTCCGGCACTTCCGGCATGAAGGCGGCGATGAACGGCGCGCTCAACCTGTCGGTGCTCGACGGCTGGTGGGGCGAAGGCTACGACGATGGCGAGAGCGAGGACGGCCGCGACTGTGACTGCGACGCAATCGGCAACGGCTGGGCCATCAAGCCGGCTCCGGCGCATCTCGACGAAACCCAGCGCGACGCCGAGGAAGCCCGCTCGCTGTACGAAATTTTGCAGGATCAGGTGATTCCGACCTACTACCGCACCGGGCCGATGGGGCATTCGCCGCAATGGGTGGCGATGTCCAAACGCTCGATCGCCACCATTGCGCCGCGCTTCAACGTCACGCGCATGGTCGGCGAATACGTCCGCAAATACTACGCGCCAGCGGCGGAATACGGCCGCCGCTACGCCGCCGACAATTTCGCCATCGCCCGCGACGTTGCCCAATGGAAAACCCGGGTGCGCGCCGCCTGGCCGGGCGTGCGTCTGTCGCGCCTGGATCAGCCGGAGCGCCGGCTGAAATTCGGCAAGGCGCTGAAAATCGAAGTCGCCGTCCAGTTGAACGGCCTCATCCCCAGCGATGTCACCCTCGAAGCCCTGATCGGCCGCCCCGGCGTCGAGATCGGCAGCGGCAAGCTGCGCCGCTATCCGCTGCAATGCACCGGCAGCACCGACCACGGCGAGGCGCTGTATATCCTCAACCTGACGCCGGAACTGTGCGGCCGGCTGGAATACCGCATCCGCATCTTCCCGACCCACGCCGCCCTCATCCACCCCTTTGAAACCGGTTTGATGCTCTGGTTATGAGATTTCAGGCTGTATTGAGCTTAACCGTGGTTGGCGTTGTGCGAATTTGATAACCAACTGTTTTCACAGTGAAAAGTAAAATTCCACATGGGGCATGGATAGGTGATTTCGGCCATGCCAACGGTTATTCACCCGGCAATTAAGCATTGAACATTCCCGCTGCGTCATTGCGCTACGTCGCAGCATCCATGCGGCTTGTGGATTCTGCGACTACGCTTCGCTCC
>WQUQ01000174.1 GCA_009782025.1 Desulfobulbus sp.
GCCCTGAATCTTGATGTGAATCGGCGCGCCGGCGGAGATGAAAATATCCGACGCCTGCTTTTCCGACATCAGTTGGAACAATTTGTCGAGGATCATGGCGGGGCCTTTGGGCGCTGCAGTTCGTCGAGAGTGGCTTGCAGCGGATGGTTCATGAAGCGTTTTCTCGGACTACCGTTGTTGAGATGCGGATTCACATCCGCGATGTGGGTAACTAGATCAGCGCTTCCAGTCGAGGCCACGGAACCACGATTTCCATCTCCGACAGAAATACCGTTTTGCGCGTTTGCTTCCCCGCCTTCGGCTGAAACCCACTCTCCGCCAGGCTCTGTTGCTTCATCAGTTCCATCCGTTCAATCCCAACAATGACAACGGCGATATTCTGGCAAAATGTATCACATGTCGGGGGCTTGTGCAGAGTTTCCTTGGGATTTGTCCGTCGGTGGCGAGGATGAATTTGGCCTTGGCCTTGACGGTGGCGGGGCTGGCGCGAAGCCGCCGGAGGGTTTCGCCCACGCTGCCGGGTTGGCACGCGGCGATGTGGATGTTGTTGTGCAGGAGTGCGGCGCCGGGAATATCGGAGGCGTTGCTGTTGCCCGTGCGCAAACGCTTGAGGGGGGTGTCCTTGTTGCCGAAGGCCGCCAGAAAGGCAAACGGAAATTCGGCGACATCGAAGGGTTGCCCGGTCGGTTCGGAGACGGCTTGTTCGATTTCTACGGCGTTCATGGGGCGTTTTCGGGTTCAGGCGGCGGTCTCGCTATCCGACGCGCGCATCCGTGCCAGGGCGCTCTGGTATTCCTTGGCCTGAACGGCGCAGGGGTGTTCCGGGTAGCGCTCGATGATGGCGGCGAACAGGCGCTCGGCCATGGCGTCCTGGCGCAGGTCTTCGCACAGGATGCGGGCGCTCAGGGAATAGACCTCGGGAATCAGCGGGTGGCGCGGATGCTTCTTGTCGAAGGCGCGCATGATGTCGAGCGCCTGTTTCGGGTCGCGCAGGCCGCGCGCCGCCTCGGCCAGCGCCAATAGCGTGGCCGGGTCTTCCGGGCGGAAATCGGGCGACTGCTCGCGGCAGCGGCGCAGCACTTCGAGCGCCTTGCCGGCCATCTGCTGACGCAGCAGCAGGGCGATGAAGCGGTTGGCGTGGGCAAGCAGGCGGTCGGTCTTGCCGGCCAGATGCAGGAGTTTGTGGTAACGCTCCTGCGCTGCCACGCTGTCCGGCTCGATCCGCTGTTCCTCATAGGCGATGTCGAGCGCCTTGTTCATCTGGCCCTCGGCCAGCAGGGCGGCGATCTGCTCGCCGGCGGGGTCATGCGGCTCGTCGCGTCCCGCTCGCGGTTCATCGACATCGAGACCGAGCGCCTGATGGTACTGATAGAGCGCGTAGCCCATCATGTTGAAGGCGACGCTGGTGAAATACATGGCCGCCGCATTGAAGCCGAACAGGGCGAAGCCGACGCGCGGCCGCTGCCGGCGCAGAAAGCTGTCGAATTCGGCAAAGGCGCCCTGCACGATCGCAAGATCCTCCGCAGATCGAACTTCGAGATCCGCCAGCATTTGCTGAAGCGCCACCCATTTCTCGGCAATGGCGCTGATGCCCCATTCGAAGCATTTGAACCCGATGAACATCTGGGCGCTGGATAAACAGAAGAGAAACAGGCACAGCAGCAGGTAAGGCTTGCCGATGGTGGTGATGAGTTCCCAGACCGGCCCCGGACTCAAGCTGGCGGTCAGGCTGCGGGTATGGATGAGCACCATCAGCGCCGCCGGCATCAGCAGGGTGACGATGAAATTGGCGGCGACCGCCGGCCCGCTGCCGAACAGGTTCTCGACCAGACCAATAGCCAGGGAGCCGATGAAACCCAGCGCGAAGATGGCGTAGGGGATGTAGGCCAGGCTCTCGTCCTTCTCTTGGTCGTATTCCTCGGGCGACAGGCGGCCGCGCGAGGTTTCGGAGAAAATTCGGCTGCCCAGGCGCAGGTAGAAAATCCAGGCCAGCAGTGACAGCCCGAAGAAAACGACCATCCCCGCCTTGATGCCGGTGGTGAAAATGCAGATGACCGGCAGGGCCGCGTACAGGCCAACGCGAAACAGAATCGACGGATGCAGGGGCAAGAGGAAAAAACGCGGAATGCGGCCCCAGAACGGCGGCGGCGTATCGACCGTGGGCGGTTGGGAATGAACGAGAGAACTCATGGGCTTGTCGGCGGGTGAAATTTCGCCGCCGAGAATAGCATGGCGGCAATGACTTCCCGATTTCACCGCCGTTTTCCGCCACCCAGGGCGATTGCATGAATCCGGTTGTCATGGCGAAGGTTGTGCGAAGGCACAACGCCCGCTCCCTCGCCCCGCCGAGCGGGGAGAGGGAGTCTCACCTGCCGACGCTCAGGCAATGACAAATACGTTCATGCGATTGCCCTTCCGTTTTCCGCCACCGCTTTCCGGGAAAAATGGCGGCATGATCTGGTAAAATGCCCGCCGTTCGAGGGAAAGGTTGTCGCCTTTCCCGTTTCTTTTTGGGATACGACGATGACGGCACGAATGATCGACGGCAAGGCCCTGGCCGAGGAACTGCGCCAGGGCTTCAAGGCGCGCGTGGCGGCGCTTGCCGCCAAGGGGAAGAAGCCCGGTCTGGCGGTGATTCTGGTCGGCGCGGACCCGGCCTCCGAGGTTTATGTCAGGAACAAGGTCAATGGCTGCCTGGCCATCGGCATGCATTCCGAGAAGATCGTTTATGACGCCGACGTGGATCAGCAGGTGGTGCTCGACCGGATCGCCGCGCTCAACACCGATCCGGCGATCCACGGCATTCTGGTGCAGTTGCCGCTGCCCGCGCATTTCGACGAGAGCAAGGTGCTCGAAGCCATCGCCGCCGAGAAGGATGTCGATGGCTTTCATGCCGAGAACGTCGGCGCGCTGGCCCAGGGCAATCCGCGCTTCATCCCGTGCACGCCCTACGGCGTGATGAAGATGTTCGAGCAGGGCGGCGTCGATCTCGCCGGCAAGGAGGCCGTGGTCATCGGCCGCTCCAACATCGTCGGCAAACCGATGGCGCTGCTGCTCATCAATGCCGGGGCGACCGTCACCGTCTGCAACTCGCGCACCCGCGATCTCGCCGCCCACACCCGGCGCGCCGACATCGTGGTGGCCGCCGTCGGCAAGCCAAAATTCGTCACCGGCGACATGCTCAAACCGGGGGCCGTGGTCATCGATGTCGGCATCAACCGCCTGCTGGAAGGGCCAGACGCGGGCAAACTCTGCGGCGACGTCGACACCGCCGGCTGCCTCGATGTTGCCGGGCAGATCACCCCGGTGCCGGGCGGCGTCGGGCCGATGACCATCACCATGTTGCTGGCCAATACCATCGAGGCTGCTGAACGGGAGGCGGGCATCCGATGAGCGCGCCGCCCAAATCCGTCGTCGGCGTGGTCATGGGTTCCGACTCCGACTGGCCGACCATGCAGGCCGCCGCCGCCATGCTCAAGGAATTCGGCGTCGCCTTCGAGGCCCGCGTCGTTTCCGCCCACCGCACGCCCGATCTGCTGTTCGAGTATGCCGAAACGGCTGCCGCGCGCGGCCTCAAGGCCATCATCGCCGGCGCCGGCGGCGCTGCCCATCTGCCGGGCATGCTGGCCGCCAAGACCATCGTCCCGGTGCTCGGCGTGCCAGTGCAGTCGCGCGCCTTGTCGGGCGTCGATTCGCTGCATTCCATCGTGCAGATGCCGAAGGGCGTGCCGGTCGCCACCTTCGCCATCGGCGAGGCCGGGGCCGCCAACGCCGCGCTGTTCGCCATCGCCATGCTGGCCAACGAGGACGCTGCCCTGCGCGACAAGCTGCAAGCCTTCCGTCGTGCCCAGACCGCCAAGGTACTGGCCATGACGCTGCCGCCGGCATGAGCGCTGCGAATTTGCCCGCGAATTTGTCAAGCATCCTGCCGCCCGCCGCGCTGGGCATGCTGGGCGGCGGCCAGCTTGGCCGCTTCTTCGTCAACGCCGCGCACGAGATGGGCTACCCGGTCTGGGTGCTCGACCCCGATCCGAACAGTCCGGCAGGCCGTATCGCCGAACGTCATCTGTGCGCCGCTTATGACGACGCCGCCGCCCTCGACGCGCTCGCCGCCGGCTGCGCGGCGATCACCACCGAATTCGAGAACGTGCCGGCCAGCACCCTCGACTATCTTGCCAAATTCGTGCCGGTGCGCCCTTCGGCTGCCGCCGTCGCCGTCTGCCAGAACCGCATTGGCGAAAAGAGCTTTCTGCGCGACCACGGCTTGCCGCACGGCCCGTTCATCGCCGTCAGCAGCGAGGGCGATCTGCAACAAGCGTCGCCGGCGCTGTTCCCGGCCATCCTCAAGGTCGCCCGTTTCGGCTACGACGGCAAGGGCCAGGCTGCCGTCGACAATCTCGCCGAGGCGCTGCTCGCCTTCGCCCGTTTCAAGGGCGAGTCGTGCGTGCTCGAACAGCGCCTGCCGCTCGATTACGAAGTCTCGGTCGTGCTCGCCCGCGACGAGAATGGCCGCGTCGCCTCTTTCCCGAGCGGCGAGAATCAGCACGCCAACGGCATTCTCGACGTATCCATCGTCCCGGCCCGCGCCTCGGACTGCCTGATGAGCGATGCCGCGGACATCGCCGCCCGCATCGCCGAAAAGCTCGGCTACATCGGCGTCATGGGCGTCGAATTTTTCGTCAGCCGCGGTCAACTGCTGGTCAACGAAATGGCCCCGCGCCCGCACAACAGCGGCCACTACACGCTCGACGCCTGCGTCACCGACCAGTTCGAGCAACAGGTGCGCGCCCTGTGCGGCCTGCCGCTGGGCGAGGCGCGGGCGCATTCGGCAGCGGTGATGGTCAATCTGCTCGGCGACCTGTGGTACGCCGGCGACCACGCCCGCGAACCCGACTGGGCCGCGCTCCACGCCGTGCCCAACCTGAAACTGCACCTCTACGGCAAGCACCACGCCCGGCCGGGCCGCAAGATGGGCCATTTCACGGTCATCGGCACGGATGCCGAGGCCGTGCAGCAAACAGCGCTCGCCGCCCGCCGCGCCATCGGCATCAGGGATTGATGACCCCCTCCGAGGCCGACTACCGGCGCGCCGTCGCCCTGCTCTGCGCCGGCGAACTGGTCGCCATCCCCACCGAAACCGTCTATGGCCTCGGCGCCGATGCCGCCAATCCGGCGGCGGTGGCCAAAATCTTCGCCGCCAAGGGCCGCCCGGCCGACCATCCGCTGATCGTTCACCTGGCTGGCCGCGATGCCGTCGACCACTGGGCCGAGCACGTGCCGGACGCCGCCTGGAAACTGATGGAAAGCTTCTGGCCCGGCCCGCTGACGCTGATCCTGAAAAAACGCTCTTGGGTGCCGGCGGCCGTCACCGGCGGCCAGGATACCGTCGGCCTGCGCGTCCCCGGCCATCCCGTTGCGCTCGAACTGCTGCGCCGCTTCGCCGCCTGTCGTGGCCAAAGCGGTGGCCAAAGCGGTGACCAAAGCAGCGGCGAACACGCCGGCATCGCCGCGCCGTCGGCCAATCGCTTCGGCCGCATCAGCCCGACCACCGCCGCTCACGTCGCCGAAGAATTGGGCGGGCGCGTGCCGCTGATCCTCGACGGCGGGCCGTGCCGCGTCGGCATCGAATCCACCATCATCGACTGCTCGCGCGCAGAGGCCGTGGTGCTGCGCCCCGGCCACATCTCGCCGCGGCATCTGGCCGCCGTGCTCGGCCGCCAGCCGGCCATCGCCACCGCTGTCGACGCGCCGCGCGTCTCCGGCTCGCTGGCCGCCCACTATGCGCCGCGCACGCCGCTGCGCCTGATCGCCGGCGAGCGCCTGGCCGATTTCCTCGACGCCCGGCGCGACAACCGCTGCGGCGTGCTCAGCCCGAACCCGCCGCCCGCCGATATACCGCACGACTGGCGGCGGCTGCCGGCCGATCCGGTCGGCTACGCCCACGACCTGTATGACGCCCTGCGCACCCTCGATCGCGCCGACGTCAACCTGATCGTCGTCGAAACCCCGCCCGCCGAACCGGCCTGGGCCGCCATCGCCGACCGCCTGCGCCGCGCCGCGGCCGGTTCGGGTCAATAGCGGTAGCCGTACCTCACGCCGCCAGCCGCCAGCCGTCCGGCGTTTCCTCGAACGTCAGTCGGCTTTCTTCCTGCCGATCGGGATCGGCCAGGCGCTCAATGATTTCCGTGATGGAGGGGTTACCCGCCGTCTTTTCCAGGTAGATGGCGCGGATGAAGCGGTCGGCGATTTTCGGCACCCGCCCCCGTTTTTCCCACAGAGCCACGCTTTGGGCGTCGTACCCCCACCAATGAGCCAGGCGGGATTGCGACAGGCCAAGCGCCTTGCGCAGGAAACGAAATTCCGCGCCGGTCAGGCTCGGTTTTTCGGCGGCCAGCTTTTGCCCGATCAGGCGATGCAAGCCCTCGGCATCCTCGATCGAGACACCGGCCCCATAGGGCGTTTCGTGCCTCTGGTAGCCGTTCGCCAGCCACACGTTACGCAATCCGCATTCCTGATAGTGATACATCTTCAGCCGCTCCCAAACAGCGTGATAACCAGCACCCGCTTTCCGGGTTCCCTCTGCATTTCAATCGCCCCAGCCACCGTGACCGACTGCCCGCAGGTCAGACCCTTTACCGTGACCTTCCAGTTGCCATAAATGTCCAGCGCCGCCGGTTCGATCAGGTTGCCCTTGCGCAGCACGTCCAGCACTTGTTGCAAAGTCACCTGCCGTTCCTTCATGCGCTTCCGGGCATGCGCCAACAAGACCACGCGGGCGGAATCGGCGGCAACATCCCGCAGCAGTTTCAAGGCGTTGGCATCATTCAACGGCAATGGGGTAAGTTGGCTTATGGCCTATTATTTTTATAGGTCGCAGGGCGAAAAGCAAGCCTGCCGCTCGCTCCCGCTACGGTGCGCAGCGTTCCGACCGCCCCGGAAAGCCGGGATTCCGTTCGAGGCCGTCTCAAAGGTTCTTGAACAGCACCTTCGAGCGTCGCTGGTAGTTGTACATGTCGCGCTTTTTCGCCGGCAGGTCGTCGACGGCGCCGAGGCGGTAGCCGCGTTCGACGAACCAGTGCTCGGTGCGCGTGGTCAGCACGCACAGGCGTTTGATGCCGAGTTTCTTGGCGCGCCGCTCGATGCGCTTCATCAACTGTTCGCCGTAGCCCCATTCGCGGTGTTCGGGGCTGACGGCCAGGCAGGCCAGTTCGGCCTCGTCCTCGGCATGCGGGTACAGCGCGGCGCAACCGACGATGATGTTGTCGTGAAGCATGATCGAAAAATGGCCGATTTCGCGCTCCAGCAATTCGCGCGGCCGGTGGACCAGAATGCCTTCTTCTTCCATCGGCTCGATCAGCGCGATCAGCGCGGCGATGTCGTCGGGCTTGGCCTCGCGGATGTTTTCCAGCGATTCGCGGGTAATCACGGTGCCGATGCCATCGTGGGTGAACAGTTCGCGCAGCAGGGCGCCGTCCTGGGCGTAGCCGATCAGGTGCACGCGGCCGACGCCGGCGCGCGTCGCCCGGCAGCCGCACGGCAGATAACGGCGCATGTCGGACGACAACCAGTCGCTGTCGTCGAGCGCCTTGTCGGCCTCGTCGGCGGTCATGGCGTCCTGCAACTCGCCGTCCTTGTCGGTGACGCCGCGACTGTCGGTGAGGAACACCAGCTTGTCGGCCTTGATGGCGACGGCGACGGCTTCGGCCACTTCTTCCATTTGCAGGTTGAAGATTTCGCCCGTCGGCGACGGCCCCTCGCAGTTGAGCAGCACGATGTTGCCGAGACCCAGTTGGGCGTTGATGCCCTCGGCGTCGACCTTGCGCACCTTGCCGGCGTACTGCATGTCGATGCCGTCGAGCACGCCGATCGGCTGGCCGGTGATGAAATTGCCGCCGATGACGCGAATCCGGCTGTTGGCCATCGGCGTGTTGGGCAGGCCCTGCGACAGGATCGCCTCGATTTCGAGATAGACGCTGCCGACGGCATGCAGCACGCAGTCGAGCGCTGGCGCATCGGTCACCCGGTAGCCGCGGTGATAGATCGGTTCGAGGTTTTTCTCGCGCAGTTCCTCCTCGATCTGCGGCCGCGCTCCGTGTACCAGCACCAGTTTGATGCCCAGACTGGCCAGCAGGTTGACGTCATAGGCCAGGGTCTTGAGAAACTCGCTGGCGACCGCCTTGCCGCCGAAGGCGATGACGAAGGTCTTGCCGCGAAAGGCATTGATGTAGGGGGTGACCGCCCGAAACCAGGCGACGAAGTGTTCGTCGTAAGGGGTGGTATCGCTCATTGCTTTTTGTATTTCTCCTGTTCGTCCTTGAGCGCGTGTTCCAGCCGCTCGCAAACCGTCCGCAGCACCTTGACCCGGGCGAAATGCTTGTCGTTGGCCTCGACCGTGGTCCACGGCGCCAGGCCAGTGGAAGTACGGTCCACCATGTCGCAGGCCGCTGCCACGTAGTCGTCCCATTTCTCGCGGTTGCGCCAGTCCTCGTCGGTGATCTTGAAGCGTTTGAATTCGGTGTCCTGGCGCTCCTGGAAGCGGCGCAACTGTTCGTCGGCGGAAATCTGCAACCAGAATTTGACGACCACGGCCCCAGCCTCGACCAACTGATGCTCGAAATCGTTGATCTCGGCATAGGCGCGCAACCAGTCGGCCTCGCTGCAAAACCCCTCGACCCGCTCGACCAGCACCCGGCCGTACCAGGAGCGGTCGAAGATGGCCACCCGGCCGGTGCGCGGCAAATGCCGCCAGAATCGCCACAGATACGGCTGTGCCCGTTCCTCCTCGGTCGGCGCGGCGGTGGGGATGATCTGGTATTGGCGGGCGTCCAGCGCCGCCGAGATACGGCGGATGCTGCCACCCTTGCCGGCTGCGTCCGAGCCTTCAAACACCAGCACCAGCGAGCGCTTGCCGACGAAACGCGGATCGCGCGCCAGTTCCGACAGCCGCCCCTGGTATTTGGCCAGTTGGCTCTCGTAGTCCTTGCGGCTCAGCTTCTGCGTCAGATCGAGTTCGCTGAGCACGTTCCGGTGATCGATCGCCTGCACGATCGGCGGCGCCACCGGCACCGTCTGCCGTTCCTGCTTCAGACGGCGGCGCAGCGCGTCGAGCACGGTGTGGCCGACAGTCAGCGAACGATACCCGTCATCCGTGCCCTCGACGATGATCCACGGCGCCTTGGCGCTGTTGGTCACGCGCAGCACATGGCCGGCGACCTCTTGCAGCTTGTCGTAGGTCTTTAGCCGTTCGTAGCTTTCCTTGGTCACCCGCCAGGCGGTATGCGGGTTCTTTTCCAGCGCCTTCAGGCGCGCCTTCTGGCCCTCGTGCGAGAGGTGGAACCAGAATTTCAGCACCAGCGCCCCTTCGTTGACCAGCATCGCCTCGAAATTGTTGATGGCCGCGAGGCGCGCATCGAGTTCGGAGCGGCGCATATCGCCGTTGATGCGGTCGGTGATCGGCTGCGAATACCAGGAGCCTGCGAAGATGCCGATCTTGCCCTTCGGCGGCAGGGCGCGCCAGTAGCGCCACATGGTCGGCCGCTCCCGTTCCTCGTCGGTCGGCGCGGAGAAGGCCAGCGTCGAAATGTGGTGCGGGTCCATCCACGAATAGAGCAGGTTGATGGTCTCCCCCTTGCCGCTGCCGTCGACGCCGCTAATCAGGATGACGACCGGAAATTCCTTCTTCTCCGTCATGTCGTACTGCGCGTCGAGCAAGGCCGCGCGCAGCTTCGGCACCTCCTTTTTGAAGGTTTCCTTGTCGATCTTGTGCCCCAGTTCCGCTGATTCAAACATGCGTCGTCCTCGCCAAATCGCCCCACAATAATTGCAGCGCCGAGAGCGCCGCCAGACCCGCCGTCTCGGTGCGCAGCACGCGCGGCCCCAGGCGCACGGCCTGGAAGCCGGCCTGGCCGGCGGCGATGATTTCCTCTACATCGAGGCCGCCTTCGGCGCCGATCAGCAACTGAACCTTGCCTGCCGGCGGCAATTCCGCCAGCGTCAACGCCGCGTCGGGGGCCAGCATCAAGCGCAGCGCCCCATCGGCCGGCCGCGCCAGCCAGTTCTCCAGCTTTTCCAGCGGCGCCACCAGCGGCACCTGGTTGCGCCCGCACTGCTCGCAAGCGGCAGCAGCCACGCCCTGCCAGTGGGCGACGCGCTTGCCGGCCCGCTCGCCGGACAGGCGCAAGACGCTGCGCCGGCTGACCACCGGCGCGATGTCGCGCACGCCCAATTCGACCGCCTTCTGGATGGTGAAATCCATCTTCTCCCCGGCCTGCAACGCCTGCACCAGCGTTACCGCCAGCGGCGACTCGCGCTCGATGTCGCGCCAGTCGGCGAGTTCAGCCAGCACGCGGTCGCGCTCGATGCGTTCGATGTGAGCCAGATATTCGCCGCCGCGACCGTCGAACAAAATCATCGCGGCGCCCGGCGGCAGGCGCAGCACGCGCACGGCATGGCGCGCGACCGGCGCGGGAAGCTCGACGCGGGCGCCGGGCGCAAGGGCTTCTCGACAGTAAAAGCGGGGCAAATTCATGATGCTATTATCAGCGAAATAGTCTATTGGAGTGGACATCCATGGCCGCCCTGAACCCGCCCGTTTGCGACTTCGGCCAACCGGCCAGCGATTTCGCGCTGCCCGACGCCGCCGGCCGGCAATACACCCTGGCCGATTGCCGCGGCCCGAATGGCCTCCTGGTGATGTTCATCTGCAATCACTGCCCTTATGTTCAGGCGATCATCGACCGCCTGATCCGCGACTGCCGCGAACTGGCCGGGTATGGCATCGGCAGCGTGGCGATCATGAGCAACGACATTGCCGCCTACCCCGCCGACTCCCCGGCGGAAATGCGCCGCTGGGCGGAGGAACTCGATTTCCCCTTTCCCTACCTGGTTGACGCCTCACAGCAGGTCGCCCGCGCCTACGGCGCAGTGTGCACGCCGGATTTCTTCGGCTACAACGCCGACCTGCGCCTGCAATACCGCGGCCGGCTCGACGCCTCGGGCCGCGCCCCGGCGGCGGTGGACGCCCGCCGCGAACTGTTCGAGGCCATGCGCGACATCGCCGTCAGCGGCCGGGGGCCGGCCATGCAAAAAGCATCCATCGGCTGTTCGATCAAGTGGCGGGAATGAGCCGAAAATCCTGACCAAAGAGCTTGCCATTTTGATTTATTTGGCATAAAATTAGAGCCAAGAGCCAAGAGCCAAGAGCCAAGAGCCAAGAGCCAAGAGCCAAGAGCCAAGAGCCAAGAGCCAAGAATTTTTTATTATGTGTCATGAAATATGAGAGTATGATCGAGCGCCTGTCGACTCCATGGATGACACACGCGCATGAACCGTCCTTTGTCGCCCGCCGCTGAGGCCAACCGCTACCGAACCTGCCTGCAAGTCGTTATCGCCAGCCTGCCGCAAGGCATCGGGATTTTTGACGAGAACCTGCAACTGCGCGAATGGAATCAAGGCTTCGGCGATCTGCTGCACCTGTCGCCGGAAAACCTGTCGGTCGGCGCCCATTTCACCGACCTGCTCCGCCTCGCCGCCGGCAACGGCCGCCTCGGTTGTGGCCGCGCGGAAAACCCGGAAATTCCTGTCCAGCACCTGACTGACCAGGCCCGGCAATTCCAGCCGCAGTGGTTTACCTACGTCCATCCCGATGGTCGCAGCCAACACATCCAGTGCGAGCCGCTGTCCGTCGATGGGGCGGCGGCTGGCCTCATCGTCCGGGCGGCAATCGATCCGCACCATCACGACGAATGCGCCGAACGCGACCACCTGGCGCTGCAAGGGTTCATGCGCACGCCGGACGGCCTCATCCTCACCGACGACGCCTATTGCATTCGTCAGGCCAACCCGGCCGCCTGCCAGATCACCGGCCATGAACTACCCGATCTGATCGGTCAATCGATTTTCGGACTATTCAGCCCACAGCAGCCGAAAATAGCGGATGACGTGCGGGAGCGCCTCGACCAGTTCGGCAGTTGGAGCGGCGAAGCCGAAATCCTCCATAAAACCGGCGCGACCATTCCCGTCAACATCCGCCTCGCCTGGCTCGACGACCCGCAAGCCAATACGTCGGCCAACCACATCTGGATATTGACCGACATCACCGAGTTGCGCCACCAAACCGAGGCGCGGCTGCGCCACGCCGCCCAGCACGACGCGCTGACCGATCTGCCCAACCGGCAGGCGCTGCTGCTGCACCTCGACCAGTGGCTGTCGAATGCCTGCCGACAGCAAGGGAGCATGGCGGTGATGTTCATCGACCTCGACCGTTTCAAGATCATCAACGAAACGCTCGGCCACCCGGTCGGCGACGAAGTGCTGCGCGCGGTGGCTCGCAGTCTCTCCGCCGTGGTCCGCGAAACCGACTACGTCGCCCGCCTGGGCGGCGACGAGTTCGCCATCGTCCTGCGCGCCATCGCCATGTCGGCCGATGCGGCGATCGTTGCCAGCAAGATCATCGCCGCGCTATCACAGCCCATCGAGATCGGGGAGCACAGGCTGCACACCAGCCCGTCGATTGGCATCAGCATCTTCCCGGATGATGGCGGCGACAGCGACGCCCTCCTGAGGCACGCCGACATCGCGATGTACCACGCCAAGGCGACCGGACGGAACAGCTTTCAGTTCTTCTCCACCGAGATGAACCGCGCCACCAGCGAGCGTCTGGACATCGAAAGCAAACTGCGCCACGCCATCGACCGCGGCGAGTTGCTGCTGCACTTCCAGCCGCAGTTTGCCGCCGGCGGCGACGAACCGACGGGCGTCGAGGCGCTGCTGCGCTGGCTGCACCCAAGCGACGGCATGATCGGCCCGGACCGCTTCATTCCGATCGCCGAGGAAACCGGGATCATCAACGTCATCGGCGAATGGGTGTTGCGCCGCGCCTGCCACCAGATGGCGGACTGGATCGCCACCGGCCTGCCGCCGTTGCGCATGGCGGTCAATGTCTCGGCCCGGCAACTGCGCCGCCGCGATTTCAGCGAAACGGTGGCCAGCGCGCTGGCCGAATCGGGCTTGCCGGCGGAACGGCTGGAACTGGAAATCACCGAGAGCGCGGTCATGGACAATCCGCATCACGCCAGCATCACGCTGCAACGACTGCGCCGCATGGGCGTGACGCTGGCCATCGACGATTTCGGCACCGGTTATTCCTCGCTCGCCTATCTGAAGCGTTTCCCGATCAATCGCCTGAAGATCGACCGCTCCTTCGTCACCGACATCGAGCATGATCTCAACGATCGCGCCATCGCGCTGGGCACCATCGCCCTGGCCCACTCGCTCGGCCTCAAGGTCATCGCCGAAGGCGTCGAAACCAGCGAGCAGCACGACTTGCTGTGCGGCAACGACTGCGACGAAGTCCAGGGCTACCTGTTCAGCAAGCCGCTCGACAGCGCCGCGGCTTTCGCCTTCCTCCACGCCCGCTGCCCGGCGCGGTAAAATTCCAGTTTCGACTGCGCCGGAGAACATCGATGTCACAACGCACGCTGGCTCGCTATCTGACCGAGGAACAACGCCACAAGGGCATCATCACCAACGACCTCAAGCTGTTGCTGGAAGTCGTCGCCCGCGCCTGCCAGGCCATTTCCGTCGCCGTCGGCAAGGGGGCGCTGGGCGGCGTGCTCGGCGAGGCCGGCAGCGACAACATCCAGGGCGAAGCACAGAAGAAACTCGACGTGCTGTCCAACGAAATCCTGCTCGAAGCCAACGAATGGGGCGGTCACCTGGCGGCCATGGCCTCCGAGGAAATGGATCTGCCGCATCTGGTGCCGCACCGCTTCCCGAAGGGCGAATACCTGCTGACCTTCGACCCGCTCGACGGCTCCTCGAACATCGACGTCAATGTTTCGATCGGCACCATCTTCTCGGTACTCAAATGCCCCGATGGGGCCGACCTGAACACGCCGCAGGCGGCCGAGCAAGCCTTTCTGCAACCGGGCAGCGCCCAGGTCGCGGCCGGTTACGCGGTATACGGCCCAACCACGCTGCTGGTGCTCTCCGTCGGCGATGGCGTCGTGGTGTTCACCCTCGACCGCGAACAGGGCCAGTTCGTGCTGACCCGCGAAAACGTCCGCATTCCCGCCGAAACCAATGAATTCGCCATCAACATGGCCAACCGCCGCTTCTGGGAAGCGCCGCTGCGGGATTATGTCGATGAAATGCAGGCGGGCAAGAGCGGCTCGCTGGGCAAGGATTACAACATGCGTTGGGTGGCCTCGATGGTGGCCGACGTGCATCGCATCATGACCCGCGGCGGCATTTTCATGTATCCGCTGGATGAAAAACTCCGCGCCAAGGGCGGCAAGCTGCGTTTGCTGTACGAGGCCAACCCGATGGCCTTCCTGGTCGAGCAGGCTGGCGGCGCCGCCAGCACCGGCCGCCAGCGCATCCTCGACATCGTTCCCGAACGCCTGCATCAGCGCGTGCCGGTCATCCTCGGCTCGCGCCAGGAAGTCGAGCGCGTCGTCGCCTGCCATTCGCCCTGACCGGTCAGCCCGCGGCGGCCGGAAGATGGCGTACAGCAAAGAAATGGTGATGTATGCCCAAAGAAACCGTGAACACAATGGGAACGGTTTCCCTGATAATTCCATTTTCCCTGCAACCTGGATTGTCCAACCATGAGCGTCGTCCCCCATCCCAAGTTTTCTCCCCTGACCAGCGCCATCCGCGCCCTGGCCATGGATGCCGTGCAGCAGGCCAATTCCGGCCATCCCGGCGCGCCGATGGGCATGGCGGAAATCGCCGAAGTGCTGTGGCGTCGCCACTTGCGCCACAATCCGGCCAACCCGAAGTGGCCCGACCGCGACCGCTTCGTGATGTCGAACGGCCACGGCTCGATGCTGGTCTACGCGCTGCTGCACCTGACCGGCTATGACGTTTCAATTGACGATCTGAAAAACTTCCGCCAGTTGCACGCCAAGACCCCCGGTCACCCGGAATATGGCTATACGCCGGGCGTCGAGACGACCACCGGGCCGCTCGGCCAGGGCATCACCAACGCCGTCGGCTTCGCGCTGGCCGAAAAGGCGCTGGCCGCCGAATTCAACCAGCCCGGCCACGAGATCGTCAATCACCACACCTACGTTTTCTTGGGCGACGGCTGCCTGATGGAAGGCGTTTCGCACGAAGCCTGTTCGCTGGCCGGCACCCTCGGCCTGGGCAAGCTGATCGCCTTCTGGGACGACAACGGCATTTCCATCGACGGCCACGTCGAGGGCTGGTTTACCGAGGACATTCCGAAACGTTTTGCATCCTACGGCTGGCACGTCGTCGCCGGCGTCAACGGCCACGATGCCGATGCCATCGAGAAAGCGCTGCTCGAAGCCAGGAGCGTGGCCGACAAACCCAGCATCATCTGCTGCAAGACCGTCATCGGCATGGGGTCGCCGAACAAGCAAGGCTCGCACGACTGCCACGGCGCGCCGCTCGGCAAGGAAGAAATCGCCGCCGCCCGCACCATGATCGGCTGGCCGCACGCCCCCTTCGTCATCCCCGACGACGTTTACGCCGCCTGGAACCGCAAGCCGGCCGGCGCCGTTTTTCAGGAAAACTGGGACAAGCGCTTCGCCGCCTACCGCGCCGCCTTCCCGACCGCCGCCGCCGAATTCGAGCGCCGCGTGCTGAAGGCCGAACTGCCGGCCACCTGGGCGGCAACCAAGGCCGCCTACCTCGCCGCCACCCGCGACAAGGCCGAGAACATCGCCACCCGCAAGGCGTCGCAGAATGCCATCGCCGCGCTGGTGCCGGCGGTGCCGGAAATTTTCGGCGGCTCGGCCGATCTGGCCGGTTCCAATCTGACGCTGGTCAAGGGCAGCAAGGGCGTGACCCGCGCCGCGGGCGGCAATTACTGCCATTACGGCGTGCGCGAATTCGCCATGACCGCCATCGCCAACGGCCTCGCCCTGCACGGCGGCCTGATTCCCTACACCGCGACCTTCCTCGTTTTCTCCGACTACGCCCGCAACGCCATTCGCATGGCGGCGCTGATGAAGCAGCGGCAGATCATGGTCTATACCCATGACTCCATCGGCCTTGGCGAGGACGGCCCAACGCACCA
Source organism: Desulfobulbus sp. (assembly GCA_009782025.1). Taxonomy (GTDB): domain Bacteria; phylum Pseudomonadota; class Gammaproteobacteria; order Burkholderiales; family Rhodocyclaceae; genus Azonexus. The sequence goes on from WQUQ01000174.1 coordinate 16,049, forward strand.
GCCGGTCGAGCAGATTCCCAGCCTGCGTCTGATCCCCAATCTCGATGTCTGGCGGCCGGCCGACGCGACCGAAACGGCCATCGCCTGGATGGCGGCCGTCGAGCGCGCCGACGGCCCGAGCCTGCTCGCCCTCTCAAGGCAGAACCTGCCGACGGTCACGCAGAAGGTCGCCGACGCCGACATCGCCAAGGGCGGCTACGTGCTGTCGGAAGCCGCCGACGGCCAGCCGCAGGTGACGCTGATCGCCACCGGCTCCGAAATCAAGCTGGCGCTCGACGCCCAGGCTGCGCTGGCTGGCGAGGGCATCGCCGCGCGCGTCGTCTCGATGCCCTGCACCAGCGTTTTCGACCGCCAGAGCGCCGAGTACAAGGCAACCGTGCTCGGTGGCGGATGCAAGAAGCGCATCGCCATCGAGGCCGCCCACCCGGACTTCTGGCGCAAATACGTCGGTCTGCATGGCGCGGTGATCGGCATCGATCGCTTCGGCGAATCGGCCCCGGCTGATGTATTGTTCAAGGAATTCGGCTTTACGGTTGAAAACGTCGTGAAGACGGCGAAATCGGTTTTGTAATTTTTAACGGGAGATTGACTCATGACTATCAAGGTCGGCATCAACGGATTCGGACGCATCGGGCGCATGGTGTTGCGCGCTGCGGTGGAAAATTTTTCTGACATCGAGATCGTCGGCATCAACGATCTGCTCGAACCCGATTATCTGGCGTACATGCTCAAGTACGATTCGGTGCATCGCCGCTTCAAGGGCGAAGTCTCGGTCGAGGGCAACACCCTGATCGTCAATGGCAAGAAGATTCGCCTGACCGCCATCAAGGATCCCGCCGAACTCAAATGGAACGAAGTCGGCGCGGATATCGTCGTCGAATCGACCGGCCTGTTCCTGACCAAGGAAACGGCGCAGAAGCACATCACGGCGGGCGCGAAAAAAGTCATCATGTCGGCGCCCTCGAAGGACGACACGCCGATGTTCGTCTTTGGCGTCAATGACAAGACCTACGCCGGTCAGGCCATCGTCTCCAACGCTTCCTGCACCACCAACTGTCTGGCCCCGGTCGCCAAGGTGCTGAACGACACCTGGGGCATCAAGCGCGGCCTGATGACCACGGTGCACGCCGCCACCGCCACGCAGAAAACCGTCGACGGCCCGTCCAACAAGGACTGGCGCGGCGGGCGCGGCATTCTGGAAAACATCATCCCGTCCTCGACCGGTGCCGCCAAGGCCGTCGGCGTGGTGATCCCGGAACTGAACAAGAAGCTCACCGGCATGGCCTTCCGCGTGCCGACTTCCGACGTTTCGGTGGTCGACCTGACCGTCGAACTGAACAAGGAAGCCAGCTACGAGGACATCTGCAAGGCCATGAAGGCCGCCTCGCAGGGCGCCATGAAGGGCGTGCTCGGCTACACCGAGGACAAGGTCGTCGCCACCGATTTCCGCGGCGAATCCTGCACCTCGGTCTTCGACGCCGACGCCGGCATTGCGCTGGACAAGACCTTCGTCAAGGTCGTCGCCTGGTACGACAACGAATGGGGCTATTCCTGCAAGGTGCTGGACATGGTTCGCGTCATCGCCAAATAACAGCGGCCCATTGAAAGTCTGGCGCGGCGGCACGGCGAAAACAGGTTTTCTCCGCCGCCGCGCCGCCACGTTTACCGGAGCAATTCCATCATGAAATTCAAGCGTCTCTCCGATTTCGATCTCAAGGGCAAGCGCGTGTTCATCCGCGCCGATCTCAACGTGCCGGTCAAGGATGGCAAGGTCACCTCCGACGCCCGCATCACCGCCTCCATGCCAACCATCGAGCACTGCCTCAAGGCCGGCGCCAAAGTGATGGTCACCTCCCACCTCGGCCGCCCGGAAGAAGGCGTATTCACCGAGGAAAATTCCCTCCAGCCGGTCGCCGACGTGATGGCCGCCAAGCTCGGCCGCCCGGTGCGCCTCGTGCGCGACTGGATCGACGGCGGCTTCGACGTCGCCCCCGGCGAACTCGTGCTGCTGGAAAACTGCCGCTTCAACAAGGGCGAGAAAAAGAACGTCGAGGCGACGGCGAAAAAATACGCCGCCCTCTGCGATCTCTTTGTCATGGACGCCTTCGGCACCGCCCACCGCGCCGAAGGCACCACCTACGGCATCGCCCAGTTCGCCCCGGCGGCCTGCGCCGGTCTCCTGGTGGCCGAAGAACTGGAGGCGCTGTCGAAAGCCCTGCTCAACCCGGCCCGGCCGATGGTCGCCATCGTCGGCGGCTCCAAGGTATCGACCAAGCTGACCGTGCTCGAATCGCTGGCCGAGAAGGTCGATCAACTGGTGGTCGGCGGCGGCATCGCCAACACCTTTCTCGCCGCCGCCGGCAAGAATGTCGGCAAGTCGCTGTGCGAGCATGACCTGATCCCGACCGCCAGGGCGCTGATGGAAAAGATGCAGCAGCGCGGCGCCTCCATCCCCATCGCCGCCGATGTCGTCTGCGGCAAGCAGTTCGACGCCAACGAACCGGCGGTGTTGAAAAATGCCGGCGCCGTGGCAGACGACGACATGATTTTCGACATCGGCCCCAAGAGCGCGCAGGAACTCGCCGACATCATCATGAAAGCCGGCACCGTGGTGTGGAACGGCCCGGTCGGCGTGTTCGAGTTCGACCAGTTCGGCGCCGGCACGAAAAAAATCGCCGAAGCCATCGCCGCCACCAAAGCCTTCACGCTGGCCGGCGGCGGCGACACCATCGCCGCCATCCAGAAATACGGCATCTACGACAAGGTGTCCTACATCTCGACGGCGGGCGGCGCCTTTCTCGAATTCCTCGAAGGCAAGACCCTGCCGGCGGTCGCCATTCTGGAAGAAAGAGCCAGGGGCTGACCGGCGGCTGCCCCCATCCCAACCTTCCCCCGCAAGCGGGGGAAGGGGTTTCGTTCCCTCCCCTGCCTGCGGGGGAGGGTCAGGGTGGGGGCTGGCGGCCCATGAGCGCGGACGGAAGCCATGCAAAAACCATAATCACGGAGCGGGACGGTCTTGTACAAGAAAATTCTGGCAAAAATAACGACCCACCAGGAACTGACGGAAAACGAGGTTTCCGAACTGATCGCCGCCATCAACCAAGGGACGGTCAGCGATGTGCAGATCGCCGGCTTTCAGGTGGCCTTGCTGATGAAGGGCGCATCGCTCAAGGAAATCGCCTACATCGCCAAGGCCATGCGCGCCAACTGCGTGCCGCTGAAACCCAGGGTGGCGGGCGAGATGATGGATACCTGCGGCACTGGCGGCGGGCTATCCACTTTCAATATCTCCACGGCGACGGCGCTGGTCGCGGCGGCGGCCGGCATTCCCGTCGCCAAGCACGGCAGCCGCTCGATCGCCAGCCTGTCCGGCAGCGCCGACGTGCTGGAGGCGCTGGGCATCAACATCCATTTGCAGCCGCGCCAGGTGGAAAAAATGATCGAGGAAATCGGCATCGCCTTCCTCTACGCGCCGCTGTTCCACCCGGTGATGGGCAAGGTGCTGCCGCCGGAGCAGGATCTGGGCATCAAGACCATTTTCTATTCCATCATCGGGCCGCTCATCAATCCCGCTTTCGCGCCCCGCCATCTGCTCGGCGTGTACAAGCCGGAATTGCTCGACACCGTGGCCTTTGTCGCCAGGGAACTGGGTTATACCAACGCCATGTTCGTGCACGGCCTGGATGGCCTCGATGAAATTTCGCTGCTCGGCAAGACGCGCATCAATCACTTGAAAAACGGCGAGGTCAGCACCTTCGAGATCGAGCCGGAAAATTTCGGCCTGACCCGCTGCACGCTCGCCGACATCAAGACCGGCACGCCCAGCGAGAACGCCGCGACGATCAACGGCGTGTTTTCGGGGCAGTTGAAGGGGCCTCACCGCGACGCCATCATGCTGAACGCCGGCGGCGCGCTGATGATCGGCGGCAAGGCGGACGATTTCCAAAGCGGCATCGCGCTGGCGGGCGATTTGATCGACAGCGGCGCGGCGGCCAGGAAATTGCAGGAACTGAAGGAAATGTCCAACAGCTTCAAGGCCGCTGCATGACGGGGCGATTTGCCGCCGCCATCGCCGCCGAAAACGCGCGCGGGCGGGTCGCCGTCATTCCCGACATCAAGTGCATTTCGCCCAAGGAGGGCGACCTGTTGCGCGGGCGCGATCCGGCGGCGGCGGCGAAAAGGCTCGTCGATGCCGGCGCGCCGCTGCTGTCGGTGGTCACCGAGCGCCAGCGCTTCGGCGGCAGCGCCGAATTGCTGGCCGCCATCGGGCGGGCCGTGGCCGTGCCGGTGCTCAGAAAAGATTTCATCACCCGCCCCGAGCAACTCGTCGAAACGGCGGAACTGGGCGCGGCGGCGGTCTTGCTGATCTGCGCCATCACTGACGAGGAAAATCTGCGCTCGCTGTACGACAAAGCCCTCGCGCTGGGGCTGGAACCCTTCGTCGAAGTCCACACGGCGCAGGAAATGGCGTTGGCGAAGCGCCTGGGCGCCCGCCTGGTCGGCATCAACAACCGCGACATCGTCACGCTGGAAAAGGACGACGGCGGCCCCGGCCGCACCGCCCGGCTTGCCGCCGGCGCGCCCGCCGGGGCGCTGCTGGTCAGCGAAAGCGGCATTCTGTCGGCGGCCGACGCCAGTCTCGCCGCTGCCGCCGGGGCCGACGCGGTGCTGGTCGGCACGGCGCTGTGGCAGGCCGATGACATGGCCGCGATGTATCAGACGCTGCGCGTCGAAAGGAAAACCCCGCGTCCCATCGTGAAAATCTGCGGCCTGACCCGCGCCCAGGATGTGCGGGCCTGCATCGAACACGGCGCGGATATCGTGGGCTTCGTCGTCGAATACCCGCATCCCGTGTCATGGAACCTGGATGCGCCAACGGCGCGGAAACTGATCGCGGCCGTGCCAAAGCCCGTGCAGACCTGCGCCGTTACCGGCGGCTCGGTCGAGCATGTGCTGCGCGTCGCCGCAGAAACCCGGCCGGACTACATCCAGTTGCACGCCGGCGAATCACTCGCCGACACAGCCACCTTGGTCGGCGAACTGGGCAAAAGCGGCATCCGGGTCATCAAGGCGCTGTTCCCGGACACGCCCGATCTGGAAAAAACGGCGGCGGATTTTTGCCGGGCCGGCGTTCATGCGGTGCTGTTCGATCCGCGCACGCCGAATGACGCCAGCCGCAGCGGCGCCGCCGATCTCTCCCGCTATCGGGAGCTTCAGCGCGCCATCGACTGCCCGGTGGTTCTCGCCGGCGGCATCAAGCCCGAAAACGCGGCGGCAATGATCCGCGCGGCACAGCCGCGGATGATCGACCTGATGAGCGGCGTCGAGGCTTCCCCCGGCATCAAGGATCACGCCAGAATCGCCGCGCTCTTTGCGGCGCTGCACGACTAACCCATCACGCGAGACTCGCCATGCTACGCCATACCAAGATCGTCGCCACCCTCGGCCCCGCCTCATCCTCGCCGGAAATTCTGGAACGCCTCGTGCGGGCCGGCGTCGATGTGGTACGGATGAATTTCTCGCACGGCACGGCCGACGATCACCGGGCGCGGGCCGAGGGCATCCGCGCGGCGGTGGCCAGGGTCGGCCGCACCGTCGGCATTCTCGGCGATTTGCAAGGGCCGAAGATTCGCGTCGGCAAGTTCGAGCAGGGCAAGATCGAACTCAAGGCCGGGGCCAAGTTCATCCTCGACGCCCAATGCCCGCTTGGCAACGAAACGCGCGTCGGCCTCGATTACAGGGATCTGCCCAAAGACGTTGCCGCTGGCGACATCCTGTTGCTCGACGACGGCCGCCTGAAACTGGAAGTCGTCAGCGTGCGCGGCGATGAAATCCACACCCGCGTGCGGGTCGGCGGCCCGCTCTCCAACAACAAAGGCATCAACCGCCAGGGCGGCGGCCTGACCGCGCCGGCGCTGACGGCCAAGGACATGGACGACATCCGCACCGCCGCCGCCATCGGCGTCGATTTCGTTGCCGTCTCCTTCCCCAAGAGCGCCGCCGACATGACCCTGGCCCGCCAGTTGCTGCGCGCCGCCGGCAGCACCGCGCTCTTGATCGCCAAGATCGAGCGCGTCGAGGCCGTCAGCAACATGGCCGAGATACTCGACGCTTCCGACGGCATCATGGTCGCTCGCGGCGATCTGGCGGTCGAAGTCGGCGACGCCTCGGTGCCGGCGCTGCAAAAGCGCATGATCCGCCTGGCGCGCGACAAGAACAAACTGACCATCACCGCCACACAAATGATGGAATCCATGATCCACTCGCCGGTGCCAACCCGCGCCGAAGTCTCCGACGTGGCCAACGCCGTGCTCGACGGCACCGATGCCGTGATGCTGTCCGCCGAAACCGCCGCCGGCAGCTACCCGGTCGAAACGGTGGAATCCATGTCGCGCATCTGCATCGAGGCCGAGCGCTCGGCGCAGGTGACGCTCGACCGCGAGTTCCTCGACCGCGTGTTCACCCGCATCGACCAGTCGATCGCCATGGCCGCCATCTGGACCTCCAGCCACCTCAAGGTCAAGGCCATCGCGGCGCTGACCCAGACCGGCTCGACCGCGCTGTGGATGAGCCGCCTGAATTGCGGCGTGCCGATCTACGCGCTGACGCCGGATGCCGAGGCGGTCGGCCACATGGCGCTCTATCGCGGCGTCTGCCCGTTGCCGATGCCGCAGCAGCACAACGACCGCGACCGGCTGCTGGCCGAGGCCGAGCAACTGCTGATCGACCGCGGCGTGGTCGAACCGGGCGATTTGATGGCGCTGACCATCGGCGAGCCGATCGGCTCCACCGGCGGCACCAACACGCTGAAAATCGTCCGCGTTGGCGAGCATCAAATCAACTAAAATTTAAAGTTCATTCCAATTTCAACCCACCAAAGGAGTTCCCATGCCGCTCGTCTCCATGCGCCAATTGCTCGACCACGCCGCTGAAAACGGCTACGGCCTGCCCGCCTTCAACGTCAATAACATGGAACAGGTCTGGGCCATCTGCGAAGCCGCCAGCCAGATCGACGCCCCGGTCATCATGCAAGCCTCCGCCGGCGCCCGCAAATACGCCGGCGAACCCTTCCTGCGTCACCAGATTCTGGCTGCGCTGGAAGCCTATCCGCACCTGCCCATCGTCATGCACCAGGATCACGGCCAAAGCCCGGCCGTGTGCATGGGCGCCATCCGCTCCGGCTTCACCTCGGTGATGATGGACGGCTCGCTCGAAGCCGACGGCAAAACCACCTCCTCCTACGAATACAACGTCGCCGTCTCCCGTGAAGTCGTCAAATTCGCCCATGCCATCGGCGTTTCGGTCGAGGCCGAACTAGGCGTGCTCGGCTCGCTCGAAACCATGAAGGGCGACAAGGAAGACGGCCACGGCGCCGAGGGCCACATGACCCGCGAGCAACTCTTGACCGACCCTAACCAGGCCGCCGACTTCGTCAAACAGACCAACTGCGACGCGCTGGCCATCGCCATCGGCACCAGCCACGGCGCTTACAAGTTCACCAAGAAGCCCACCGGCGACATTCTGGCCATCGACCGCATCAAGGAAATCCACGCCCGCATCCCCAACACCCACCTGGTCATGCACGGCTCGTCGAGCGTGCCGCAGGAACTGCTGGCCGAGATCCGCGAATTCGGTGGCGATATGAAGGAAACCTACGGCGTGCCGGTCGAGGAAATCGTCAATGGCATCAAGCACGGCGTGCGCAAGGTCAATATCGACACCGACATCCGCCTCGCCATGACCGGCGCCATCCGCCGCTACCTGGCCGAAAACCCCGGCAAATTCGACCCGCGCGACTACCTCAAACCCGCCCGCGAAGCCGCCAAGAAAATCTGCCTCGCCCGCTACGAAGCCTTCGGCTGCGCCGGCCGGGCCAGCCAGATCAAGGTCATCCCGATGGACAAGATGGCCGACCGCTACGCCAAGGGCGAGTTGAACCAGATCGTCAAGTAAGTGGTGACCGGGGCTGTTGCCCCGGCCAATCTGCCGAACGGGAACCCGAGGCAATCCGGGTTCCTGTTTTTTTGCCCCACCCCGGACGGCTTCGCCGTCATCACGCCTTCCGTCGACCTCCATCAACATCCGCTGAGCTAGAAAATATTTTTTACGTCAATAGGTTAAGAAAAATTACAGTCCACTAGAGCGGTTTTGATTCAAATGCTGACATTTTTCTGAATGCCATGCGCAACTTCAAGCGCCGCTCCCCCTCCCTGGCCCTCCCCCGCCAAGCGGGGGAGGGAATCTCGCTCCTTCCCCCGCGCGCGGGGGAAGGTTGGG
>WQUQ01000175.1 GCA_009782025.1 Desulfobulbus sp.
CCTCTTCACGTCGCGCCGTGACCACATGCGGCCATACCCCTAACCGACGCCAGCGGCGAAAATCCTCATGGCAAGGCATACTGGCGGGGCCGACCTCCCGGATGCCGCTCTCCCCGTGGCTCATGCAGAAGAGGCTCCAACTTCGCCCATGGCTTGGCACTCAGATCACTGGAGGACATGGCTGTCCTCAATCCGCTATTCGGAACAAGGCTATTCAAACAAAATTCTTGGTTCTTGGACGGGTTCTGAGATGCTGTGTTCCGCCGTTGACCGGCGGGCGTACTTTCTTCTTGTTTCGCCAAAAAGAAAGTAGCCAAAGAAGAAGGCGCCCCCGGGTCGTCGCCCCGCTACGCGGGGTCCCTTGCGCGACTCGGACTGGCGGGCGGCTGGCTATGAAAAGACGCCAGCCGAAATCCCCCGCCAGCCCTGCGTTGCTCAGCGACTCCCAAGGGAGGTGGAACACCAAGTGCAGCGATACGGATAGTGGTTTCAACCTTGGCCGTCGATCTGCGACGCCGTTGGCCCCATGTGGAGCGCCGAGCAACGCAGCCGGGCCGGGAGCAGTCGGCTGGCGTCTTTTCATAGCCAGCCGCCCGGCCCGGCGAGTCGCGCAGGGGAGTCGGCGCAGCCGACCGCGTAACCTGGGGTGGCCTTCTTTTTGGCTACTTTTTCTTGGCCATTCAAGAAAAAGTACGCCCGCCGATCAACGGCGGAACCAGCGGCTCAGAAAATCCAACATCCGCGCGACAGGCGCGGAACACTGTCCCCGCAAGCCCGCGCAATGGCGGGGTGACCTCCGCCCTACATCCCCAGCGACTTGAGAAACTCGTCCTGCTCGCTGGCGCTGGCCGTTGGCGCTGCGGCGGGTGTTGCGCTGGCGGCGTTGACCTGGGCCAGTAGTTCGTCGGGATCGGCCGCCTCATGCTGCTCGAAATCGTTGAGTTTGATGAATTCGGTGCGGTCGATCGCCAGTTCGAGGTAAAAAATGTTGTTGCGCCCGGTGTAAAAAGTCACCCGCCGCGCCTCGGGTTTGTCGAGATTGGTGTCGACGCTGAGCATGACCTGCTTGTTGAGCGCCAGCATCTTCGGCTGATTCTGGGTGATGTGCGTCTGCAACTCGCGCGCCACCTTGCCGGTGAAATCGCCGACGATCTGGTTCATCAGTTCGCCCATGACGTTGGCCACCTCGTCCGAGGTATGCGAACTGGCCAGGTCGCTTTTCGCCATGCCCATATTGAGCATGTAGCTTTCATAAAGCTCCATCGCCGCCTGGGCCGAGAAATTGATGACCACCAGGCCGGAAAAACCGCCGTCGAACAGCACGAAACAGCCGATGTCCGGTTTCAGGCAGGTCTTGGTGATGCGCTGCACCATGCCGGAATAACGAATGTCACCCCGGGTGGCGATGTTCAGCACCTTGGTGACCGAATTGCACAGGCTCCGCAGGATGTCCTCGGTGCCGAAAATCACGTTGTCTTGGTTCATGGTCGTTGTCGCCAGGATGGAGGCCGAAGCCAGCAAGCATAACCGCGTAAACGCCGGCCCGCCACTTCACGAAATCACTGCCAACGATCAGCCTCATCCGGCGGCGTGTCCGGCACTTTGGCCAGCGCCGCATCGAACTCGGCGCGACTGGCGCGGCTGGCGCGTTCTTGCAGGTATTTTTGCGTGGATAGGGCCGACAGCTTCTCGGTTACCGCGCTGGTGATGAACTGATTGATCGAAACGTTGTCTTTGCGCGCCCATTCCTTGAGCCGGCTGTGCATGGAATCAGGAAGACGCAAACTCAAGGTGCTCATGGTTTTTCTCCAAGCAATCGCAGAAATTCCGCAGGCCACAAGGCTTGCAGGCCGAAGCGTTCGATGCCGCCAAAATCCGCCGTGTTGAACGTGACGATGTGCGTGCATTGCGAAGCAACCGCCAACTCCAGCACCATGTCATCCTTCGGGTCGCGCAGGCAGGGCCGCCACAGGAAATGTATCTCCTGCCGCCGGGATGCGCCGCACAGATAGTCCAGCACCACTTCCACATCGGCAGGCTCCAGACCCGTGGTTCCGCGTCTGAGCACGTCCTCGTATTCGAATAGCAAGGGCACCGACAGGTAAACATCGAACATGCCCGCGCCGACCAGCGACAACAGCCGGAACGCCGCTCCGCGCCTTGACCGTAGCGCGGCGAAAACAACATTCGTATCCAGAACGATCCGATGGCGGGGCTTGAGCATATCGGTATCGTATTTGATACCAACTTGATTCGCAACTTCTCTCGCCACCAGATCCAAGCCGTCAACCGCCCGCTACCTGCCGGGCTGCCGCCCACTGGCGGCGGCTGACCGGCAGCCGTTCCGGCACGCCGCGCAGCAGCGCCCAGCCGTAGGCATCGGTATCGTCGCCGGCGGCTTTCTCAAAGCCGGCCAGCGCCGTTTTGGCGACCAGCACCGCCCGGTGCAGACGGATGAAACGCTCGGCGAATTCGCTTTCGAGATGGGCCAGCGTCTCGTCGAGCAGGAATTCGCGCTCCTTTGTGCGCGCCGTCACGTATTTGAGGTCGGCCTTGAAATACAGCACTTCGCCGATCGGCACCAGCAGCAGCCGGCCGCGTTCATGGCAGGAGAGGTGCGAACGCCCGCCGCCGCGCAGTTCGCGCCCCAGTCCGGCGAGCAGGGCCGGATCGACGGGCGGCTGGGCGCGCACTTTTTGCAGCGCGGTAAGGAGGCGCTGGGTGCGCACCGGCTTCAGCAGGTAATCGACGGCATTGAGGTCGAAAGCCTGCACCGCGTAATTGTCGTAGGCGGTGACGAAAATCACCGCCGGCGGCGACTCGCTGAGGCCGAGATGGCCGGCCAGTTCGATGCCGTCCATGCCCGGCATGCGGATGTCGGCCAGCACCACGTCGACCGGCTGATTGCGCAGCCGGTCGAGGGCTTTGATGCCGTTTTCGGCTTCGCCGACGATTTCGCTCGGCAATTGCCGGGCGATGTCGGCGAGCAGCGTGCGCAGGCGCTCGCGGGCCAGCGGCTCGTCATCGACGATGAGGATTTTCAGCGGGTCTTGTTTTTCCATGGCAGGACGATGCGGGTTTCCCAGGCGTCGACGCCGCGCTCGATGTCGAGACGCGCTTCGAGATCGTAATACAAGGCCAGGCGTTCGCGGATGTTGGCCAGCGCCATGCGATTGCCCTCGGCGCGCGCGGTCGCGCCGCCGACCGGATTGCCGATGGCGATGCACAGGGCGTCGTCGCGGCGGGTGATGGCGATGCGCACCACGCCGCCCGCCGGCGCTGGTTCGATGCCGTGGTAGACGGCGTTTTCCAGCAGCGGTTGCAACATCAACGGGGGAATGCGCAGATCGAGACCCACGTCGGCGGCGATCTGCCAGTCCACGCGCAGCCGTTCGCCGAGGCGCAGATGCTCCAGTTCGAGATACTGTTTGGCCAGTTCGATTTCTTCGCCCAGGCTGACCAGTTCGCCCGGATCGCGCATGGCGGCGCGGAACAGGTCGGACAGCGACTCCAGCGCCGCTTCGGCCTCTTGCGGCCGGGCGCGGATCAGCGACAGCACGGCGTTCAGGGAATTGAACAGAAAATGCGGCCGGATGCGGGCATTGAGCGCGGAGAGCCGCGCCTCGGCCTGGGTCGGATCGAGAGCGCCGGCGCGCAAGTCGAAATAGAGCAGCGTCAGAGTCGCCGCCGCCATGGCCAGCAAAGCCGCTCGCCACGGGCTGCCGGCATCGTCCGGCAGCAACCGGCTCCAGGTGGCGAACAGCGCGAAAGCCAGGCCGCCGGCGAGGAGCAGCACGACCGCCTGACCGGCGCGCAGCGGCAAGCGCCACAGCAGACCGCGGCCCAGCGACAAGAGGCCGAGCGTAATCAGCAGCAGCGGTTCGACGACGGCCGCCAGGTCGACGAAGCGCTGCGGCCACTGCGCCAGTTGCGGCGCTTGCAGCAGGGCCGCGGCCAGGGCCAGGGCGTTGATGCCGAGCAGAACGCGCAGCATGACGCCGAAATTGCGCCAGTCGGGCAGGGGATGCGTGGCGGGAAACTGCCGTATACTTGCCATTTTCGTGCGGATTGTTCGGGGTTCATCAGCGATCCGCTTCATTCTAGACCAAAGTCATGACCGCCAACGCCAATCAGTACACCTGGGGAGGCCGCTTCGAGGAGCCGGTTTCCGATCTCGTCAAACGCTACACCGCCTCCGTCGATTTCGACCGGCGCATGTGGCGGCAGGATATTCGCGGCTCGCTGGCGCATGCGCGGATGCTGGCCCGCCAGGGCATCATCGCCGCCGCCGACCTGGCCGACATCGAGCGCGGCATGGCCGCCATCGCCGAGGAAATCGCCGCAGGCCGCTTCGAGTGGTCGCTCGATCTCGAAGACGTGCATCTCAATATCGAAAAGCGCCTGACCGTGCTCATTGGCGATGCCGGCAAGCGCTTGCACACCGGCCGCTCGCGCAACGACCAAGTGGCGACCGACATCCGCCTCTACCTGCGCGACGCCATCGACGACATTCAGACGCTGCTCAAGGCTTTTCGCGGCGCGCTGATCGACCTCGCCGAACAGGAAGCGGCGACGCCGATGCCCGGCTTCACCCATTTGCAGGTGGCGCAGCCGGTCACTTTCGGCCATCACGTGCTGGCCTATGTCGAGATGTTCGGCCGCGACGCCGAGCGTTTTGCCGATTGCCGCAAGCGCGTCGCCCGCCTGCCGCTCGGGGCCGCCGCGCTGGCCGGCACGACCTATCCGATCGACCGCGAATTCGTCGCCCGCGAACTCGG
>WQUQ01000176.1 GCA_009782025.1 Desulfobulbus sp.
TCGACGCCCCTCACCCCGGCCCTCTCCCCGCCGAGCGGGGCGAGGGAGTCTCACCTGCCGACGCTCAGGCAATGACAAATACGTTCATGCAATCGCCCTGGGTTGAAACGCGCCGTTTCGCCGGCCGGCGGCGGTCATGCGACAATGACCGGCTATGTTGCTGACCGCCATTCGCCGGCTGCTTGCCCACGCTTTCCCGATTTTTGTCGCCCAATTGGCTTCGATTGGCATGATGGTGGTCGACACCGCGGTGCTCGGTCACGTCAGTTCGCTCGACCTGGCCGCCGTGGCGATTGGCGGCGGTATCCACGTCGCCGTGGTTTTCGCGCTGGCCGGCGTGTTGCAGGCGGTCGGCCCGGTCGTCGCCCAGTTGCACGGCGCGCGCCGCGACGGCGAAGTGGCCGGCGTGCTGCAACAAGGTTTCTGGCTGGCCCTGCTGCTGGCCTTGCCGGGCATGCTGTTTCTCCACTATCCGGGCGCTGTGCTTGATCTGTCGAGCATGGATGGCGCGGTCGAGGCCAAGGTCCGCGATTATCTCGCCTTGCTCGCCTGGGGCCTACCGGCGTTGCTCTGCTACCGGACTTTTCATGCCTTCTGCAATGCGCTGGGCAAACCGCGGGTGTTGATGAGCATCGGCCTCGCCGCCCTCGGCCTGCATGCCGTCCTCGCCTGGGGCCTGGCGCTCGCCGGCTGGCTCGGCGCGCCGATGGGCGTCGCCGGCTGCGCCTGGTCGAACGTCATCATCGACTGGCTGGCCTGTTTCGCCGCCGCCGCCTGGCTCGGCCTCGGTCCGCTCGGCCGCTACCGGCCGTTCGCCGCCTGGCAGCGGCCGCGCTGGCGGCGCTGGCGCGAACTGCTGCGTCTCGGCGTGCCGATGGGGCTGTCCAATTTCATCGAAATCACCTCGTTTACGCTGATCGCGCTGTTCACCGCCTCGCTCGGGGCCACCGTGGTCGCCGGTCACCGCATCGTCGCCAACCTGTCGGCCCTGACCTACATGCTGCCGCTGGCGCTGGCCATCGCCACCATGGCCACGGTCGGCCAGGCCATCGGCGCCCGCGACTGGGCGCTGGTGCGCCTCAACGTGCGCGCCGGCCTGCTGCTGGCGGCGCTGCTGTCGACGCTGGCCGGGCTGGCGCTGTGGCTGGCCGCCGAACCGCTGGTCGCCGTTTATACCGACGACCCGGCGGTACGCCAGGTGGCAGTCGGTCTGGTGATCTACGTTGCCGTCTACCAGTTCTTCGATGCGGTGCAGACCATCGCCGGGCATGTGCTGCGCGCCTGCCGCGTGACCTTTGTGCCGATGCTGGTGCAGATGCTGTGTTTCTGGGGCGTCGGTCTGCTCGGCGGAGCCTGGCTGTGTTTCCGCTGGTCGCCGCCGCTCGGTGTTGCCGGCTTCTGGCTGGCCGCGGCATTTGGCCTGCTGCTGGCGGCGGCGCTGCTGCTGCCGCTGATGCGGCGTGCCCTGCGGGCGCTTGAATCGGCGTCGTAATTATGAATTCTGGCCGGTCATGAGACGGTTCTCTGTGATAGTATTTTCGGCTCAGGTCGGTATTACCGGGCGGGGCGCCGGATGGCTGCCGCTCTTCACGAGCAACTCAACTCAACGCAAGGAAAGCGCATGAAAATTCACGAATATCAGGGCAAGCAAATCCTGAAAAAATTCGGCGTGACGGTTCCGCGCGGGATTCACTGCACGACCGTCGACGAGGCGGTCAAGGCGGCGGAAACCCTGGGCGGCAAGGTCTGGGTGGTCAAGGCCCAGATTCACGCCGGCGGCCGGGGCAAGGGCGGCGGCGTCAAGGTGGCGACCTCGCTCGACAAGGTGCGTGAATACGCCAGCCAGATTCTCGGCATGCAACTCATCACCCACCAGACCGGCCCGCAAGGCCAGAAGGTGCGCCACCTGCTGATCGAAGAAGGCGCCGACATCCAGCACGAATACTACGTTGCCGCGCTGACCGACCGCGCCACGCAGTCCGTCGCCATGATGGCCTCCTACGAGGGCGGCATGGACATCGAGGAAGTGGCGCACAAGACGCCGGAAAAGATCGTCAAGGTATTCATCAACCCCTTGGTCGGCCTGACCGACGAGCAGGCTCTGACCCTGGCCAAGGGCATGGGCATGAACCCGGCCTCGATCCCGCAGTGCGTCGATACGCTGAAGAAGCTCTACACCTGCTACATGGAAACCGACGCTTCGCTCGCCGAGATCAACCCGCTGATCCACGAGGGCGACGGCACCGTCAAGGCGCTCGACGCCAAGTTCAACTTCGACGCCAACGCGCTGTACCGCCAGCCGGAAATCGTCGCCATGCGCGACCTGGACGAAGAGGATGCGGATGAAATCGAAGCCTCGAGGTTCGACCTCGCCTATATCTCGCTCGACGGCAACATCGGCTGCCTGGTGAATGGCGCGGGCCTCGCCATGGCGACCATGGACACCATCAAGCTGTTCGGCGCGGAACCCGCCAACTTCCTCGATGTCGGCGGCGGCGCGACTACCGAGAAGGTCACCGAAGCCTTCAAGATCATGCTCAGGAACACCAAGGTCAAGGGCATTCTGGTCAACATCTTCGGCGGCATCATGCGCTGCGACACCATCGCTACCGGCGTCGTCGCCGCCGCCCGCGAAGTGCACCTGTCCGTGCCGCTGGTGGTGCGCATGAAGGGCACCAACGAAGACCTGGGCAAGAAGATCCTGGCCGAATCCGGCCTGCCGATCATCGCCGCCGACACCATGGCGGAAGCCGCCACCAAGATCGTTGCCGCGGTCAAGTAAGGAGCATCATGACGACCCCCATGCTCACTTCGTTCGCTGCCCCCCAAGGGGGCGATGCCTCCTTCGGGACGGCCCATCAGGAGTCATAAATGTCCATCCTCATCAACAAAGACACCAAGATCATCACCCAGGGCATCACCGGCAAGACCGGCCAATTCCACACCGAGAAGTGCATCGAGTACGCCAACGGCAAAAACTGCTTCGTCGCCGGCGTGAACCCGAAGAAGGCCGGTGAAAAGATCTTCGACGTGCCCATCTTCGCCTCGGTCAAGGAAGCCGCCCAGAAAACCGGCGCAACGGTTTCCGTCATCTACGTGCCGCCGGCTGGCGCGGCGGATGCCATCTGGGAAGCCGTCGAGGCCGATCTCGACCTGGCCATCTGCATCACCGAGGGCATTCCCGTGCGCGACATGCTGCTGGTGCGCAACAAGATGAAAGCCAAGGAAGCCAAAGGCGGCAAGAAAACCCTGCTGCTCGGCCCGAACTGCCCCGGCCTGATTACCCCGGACGAAGTCAAGATCGGCATCATGCCCGGCCACATCCACCGCAAGGGCCGCATCGGCGTGGTTTCCCGCTCGGGCACGCTGACCTATGAAGCCGTCGCCCAACTGACCGAAATCGGCCTTGGTCAATCGTCGGCGGTCGGCATCGGCGGCGACCCGATCAACGGCCTGAAACACATCGACGTGATGCGCATGTTCAACGACGATCCGAATACCGATGCCGTCATCATGATCGGCGAAATCGGCGGCCCCGACGAAGCCGAAGCCGCCCAGTGGTGCAAGGCCCACATGAAGAAGCCCATCGTCGGCTTCATCGCCGGCGTCACCGCGCCGGCCGGCAAGCGCATGGGCCATGCCGGCGCCCTGATCTCCGGCGGCGCCGACACGGCGGATGCCAAGCTCGCCATCATGGAAGAGTGCGGCTTCAAGGTCACGCGCAACCCGTCGGAAATGGCCAAGCTGCTAAAAGCCATGCTGTAATAGCGGGCAGAAGCTCAGGAAAAAGGCGGGCCGCAGGTCCGCCTTCTTTTTGGGAATGGCATACTCGGCTCCGATTTCTTGCTCCTTCCCCCGCCTGCGGGGGAAGGTCGGGATGGGGGGGCCGCTGAATGCCACCACCTCAGCCCCCCCCCCGCACGCGGGAGAGGGGGCAACCCGGAGAAAAACATGGCCCTGTTTCTCAGCGAAAACGACGTGCGCCAACTGCTCACCGTCGAGATGGCCCTGGCCGGCGTCGAATCGGCGCACCGCGATCTGGCGCTCGGGCAGGCGCTCGATACGCCGCGCCAGCGCAGCCGGCTGACGCAGACCACGCTGCACATCCTGCAAGGCGCGCTGCCGGCCCAGGGCGTGCTCGGCTACAAGGCTTACACCAGCAACCGCAGCGGCAACCGCTTTCTCGTGCATCTGTTCGACGCCGCCAGCGGCAAATTGCGGGCGGTTCTGGCGGCTGATTATCTGGGCATGATGCGCACCGGCGCGGCCAGCGGCATCGCCGCCCGCTGGCTGGCCCGGCCGGATAGCCGCGTCGCCGGCGTCTTCGGCGCCGGCTGGCAGGCCGAGGGGCATATCCGGGCGCTGTGCGCCGTCTTGCCGCTGGAGCGGGTCAAGGTCTTCAGCCGCCATGCCGACAAATTGCGCGAATTCTGTACTCGCCTCAGCGAAGCCACCGGCGTCGCCGTCGAACCGGCGGCCAGCGCCGAAGCGACGGTGCGCGACAGCGACATCATCGCGACCGTGACCACGGCGGGCGAGCCGCTGTTCGATGCCGCATGGCTGGCCGAGGGGACGCACATCAACGCCGCCGGCTCGAATGCGCTGATTCGCCAGGAACTGTCGGAGGCGACCCTCCGCCGTTGCCGCCTGATTGCCGTCGACGCCGTGCCGACCGCGCTGGCCGAGGCTGGCGACCTGCTGCCCCTGCTCGAGAAAGGCCGCTTGCAGCCGCGCCAACTGGTCGAACTGGGCGACATCATCGTCGGTCGTCAGCGCGG
>WQUQ01000177.1 GCA_009782025.1 Desulfobulbus sp.
GGGGCCGCGTCCGAGCTTGCCGAGCGCGCGCGCGGCCCCGAGCCAGGCGGTGAGTTGCTGCGGGTCGAGAACTTCCAGCGCCGCCAGCGCGCATTCCTCGAATACGGCCGCAACCGGCGGGAAGCCGCAGTCGAGTTCATGCCAGTAGGGTTGGACGTGCGGGTGCATGGCGGCGTGCCGTTGCGGCGGATGGGTCAGGCGAAAACGGCGTCGATGGCATGGTCGAGCGTGACGCGAATATCGGCGTCGTCGGTAATCGGCCGCGCCAGCGCCATGCGGCAGGCATCGCCCGGCGCGACGCCGCCTCCGATCAGCGTCGCGGCATAGACCAGGAGGCGCGTCGAAATGCCTTCGTCAAGACCGTGCCCCTTCAGGTTGCGCGCAGCGTGGGCGATCTTGATGAGCTTTGCCGCCAGGTCACGCGGCAGGCCGGTTTCGGTGGCGACGATAGCCGTTTCCAGTTCGGCGGTGGGGTAAGCGAACTCGAAGCCGACAAAGCGCTGTTTGGTCGATTGCTTCAAATCCTTCATCAGCGACTGATAGCCGGGGTTGTAAGAGATGGCCAACTGGAAATCGGGATGCGCTGCGAGCAACTCGCCCTTTTTGTCCAGCGGCAGCGTGCGGCGGTGGTCGGTGAGCGGGTGAATGACCACGGTGGTGTCCTGACGCGCTTCGACGATTTCATCGAGATAGCAGATGGCGCCGATGCGCGCGGCGGTGGTCAGCGGCCCGTCGAGCCAGCGCGTGCCGTTGGCGTCGAGCAGGTAACGGCCGACGAGGTCGGAGGCCGTCATGTCCTCGTTGCAGGCCACGGTGATGAGCGGCTTGCCGAGCTTCCAGGCCATGTGCTCGATGAAGCGCGATTTGCCGCAGCCCGTCGGCCCCTTGAGCATGACCGGCAGGCGCGCCGCATAAGCGGCTTCGTACAGCGCGACTTCGTTGCCTTGCGGCTGGTAAAAAGGCTCCTGCTTGACGAGGTACTGTTGTGCCTGATTCGACATGATGGCGTCCGCTAAAAACAGTCGGGATGGTGAGTCACTCCGGGCTGAAGCCCGGAGCTTCCTCGCCACGAGTTTGGGGTGCCTCCGGCACCGAAATCACGTTTGGCTCGCTTGACCCCGGCCTGACGGCCGGGGTTTGCGCTTGCGCCGTGGTCAGAGGAAAAAATCCCCGCCGCAGCGGGGATTTTCCGGCAATTACTTATGCACGCCCAGCTTCTCGCGCCAGCCCGGATAGAGCATGTCGGCGTCCTTGGGGAAGGATTCAAAGGCGCGGGCGAATTCCTTGTGCTCTTTCGCCCACTGGATCGGGTCGGCCTTGGCCTTCCAGCATTCGTAAGCCTGGCGCAGCGACTTGGCGCCGGCGGCCGGCGAGTCGATGTGGCCGTAGGAGCCGCCGCCCGCCGTGTTGATGACGTTGCCGTGGCCGAGATTCTCGAAGAAACCGGGCAGGCGGAGCGCGTTCATGCCGCCGGAGATGATCGGCGTGGTGGCGCGGATGCCGTCCCACTTCTGGAAGTAGACGGGGCCTTGGCACTCGTCGCGCTCGATCATGTAAGCGATGTTCCTGTCGTCGCCTTCGCCTTCCATCTTGCCAAAGCCCATGGTGCCGACGTGGATGCCGGAAGCGCCTTGCAGACGGCTCATCTTGGCCAGCACGAAGGCGGTGTAGCCGCGCCTGGACGAGGGCGAGGTGACAGCGCCGTGACCGGCGCGGTGATAGTGCAGGAACTGGTTGGGATAGTTGCGCCGCGCGGTGGTGACCATGCCGGGGCCGCCGACATAGCCGTCGACCAGGAAAGCCAGCTTGTTGGCGTCGGGGCCGAACACTTCCAGCGCGAAATCGGCGCGGGCCAGCATTTCGTAATGGTCGTCGGCGGTGATGTTCATGGAGAACAGCTTGGCCTGGCCGGTTTCATCCATGGCGCGCTTCATGGCGTCATAGACGAGCGGGATGGTCTTTTTCAGCGGCGCGAACACCTGGTTGCCCTGCGGTTCGTCGTTCTTGATGAAGTCGCCGCCGAGCCAGAACTGATAGGCGGCCTTGGCGAACGGCTCGGGACGCAGACCCAGCTTGGGCTTGATGATGGTGCCGGCGATGTAGCCGCCATCCTTGACCGGGCGGCCGAGAATGCGCCACATGTCTTCGATGTTGTAGGCGGGGCCGTCGAACTGGCGGATCACTTCCGGCGGCACGTAGAAGTCGATCATCTTGGCGTGCTCGATGTCGCCCATGCCCTGATTGTTGCCGATGGCCAGCGTCAGGAAGGAAACCAGCATCATGCGCCCGTCGATGACATTGCGGTCGAACAGTTCGAGCGGATAGGCGATGCGCATGTCCTCCTTGGCTTCGTCGATGTAATAGACGAGCGCATCGACGCCGCGAGTGAAATCATCGGTGGTGGAAATCTCGACATTGGTGCCGGTCGAGGACTCGGCGGCGAAGTGAGCGGCGCCTTCGAGATAGCCGGTGCCGGCCTTGGGCTTCATCTTGTAGGCGCAGAGAATGTGACGGCCGCCGGCGATCAGATCGGCTTCCTTGAGACTGAGGTTGGCGTAGCGTGAAGATTGGTCCATCGGGTTTCTCCTTGGTGAGGGATGGGGGCAGTGACGGACGCATGTTAGAAAGATCGATGGATAAATAACAGTCATGTATTTTTACCACCCAAGTCAGCAATGGCTTATTTGTGTGGTGGAGCACCAAATTAAGCCATGCTTGAATACTCCGTTAAAAAACATTGACTATCGTTTAACCGATTGACGCCGTATCGTGGCGCCATTACGGATGGGAGGCAGCATGCAATTCGGACGCACCACATTTTCAAAATTCGTCATCGAACACACGCGCGGCGGACACAGCGAACTGGGCGCGCTGCTCATCGACGTGTCGGCGGCGGTCAAGGGCATCGCCGCGCTGGTCGGCAAGGGCGCGCTGAGCGGCTGGACCGGAACCAGCGGCGCGGGCGAGGTCAATGTCCAGGGCGAGGTGCAGAAGGCGATCGACGTGGCCAGCAACGAAGCCATCCTGCGCCACTGCGAATGGGGCGGCCAACTGGCCGGCATGGCCTCGGAGGAAATGGACGAGCCGTACCGCATTCCCGACCAGTATCCGCGCGGCCGCTATCTGTTGGTGTTCGACCCGCTCGATGGCTCCTCGAACAGCGACGTCAACGTCTCGGTCGGCACCATTTTTTCGATTCTCAAGCGCGAAACGGCCGGCGACGGTGACCCGTCCGCCGCCGATTTTCTGCAACCGGGCGACCGCCAGTTGGCCGCCGGCTATGCCATCTACGGCCCGGCGACGATGCTGGTGCTGAGCCTGGGCAGCGGCACGCACGGCTTTACGCTTGACCGCGAGAACGGCAACTTCATCCTCACCCACCCCGACATCCGCGTCCCCGAGGAAACCCGCGAATTCGCCATCAACACCTCCAACGAGCGCTTCTGGGAACCGCCGGTGCAGCGCTACGTGGCCGAATGCAAGGCCGGGAAGAGCGGCGTGCGCGGCGTCGATTTCAACATGCGCTGGATCGCCTCGATGGTGGCCGAAGTCCACCGCATCCTGATGCGCGGCGGCATCTTCATGTATCCCAAGGACAACAAGGATCCCGCCAAACCCGGTCGCCTGCGCCTCTTGTACGAAGCCAACCCGATGGCCATGCTGATCGAGCAGGCCGGCGGCGCGGCCAGTACCGGGCGCAGGCGTATCCTCGCGGTGGAGCCAGGCGAACTGCACCAGCGCGTGCCGGTCATTCTTGGTTCGCGGCAGGAAGTCGAGCGCCTCGAACGCTATCATGGCGAATACGACGCCGGCACCGACCGCGCCTTCACGTCGCCGCTGTTCTCCGAGCGCTCCCTGTTCCGCGCCGACGCATCGTAATTTTCAGCACAGTCAGAGGCCGCCATGTCCAGCAAACACCCGATCATCGCCATCACCGGTTCTTCCGGCGCTGGCACCAGCACCGTGATGCAGAGTTTTCAGCACATCTTCCGGCGCGAGAAACTCAATGCCCAGGTCGTCGAGGGCGATTCCTTTCACCGCTACGACCGGAAATCCATGCGCGCCGCGATGAAGGAACAGGAGAGTCAAGGCAACCACAACTTCAGCCACTTCGGGCCGCAGGCCAATCTGCTGGCCGAACTTCAGGATCTGTTCAGCAATTACGGCAAAACCGGCGTCGGCAAGGTGCGCAAGTACATTCACGACGACATCGAGGCCGCCGAATGGCAGCAGGAACCCGGCACCTTCACGCCCTGGCAAGATATTCCCGCCGGCACCGACCTGCTGTTTTATGAAGGTCTGCATGGCGCCTGGTCTGGCGATGGCATCGACATCGCCGCCCAGGTGGACCTGTGCGTCGGCGTCGTGCCGATCATCAACCTGGAATGGATCCAGAAGCTGCACCGCGACCAGAAGCTGCGCGGTTACTCGCCGGAAGCCGTCACCGACACCATTCTGCGCCGCATGCCGGATTACGTCAGTCACATCTGCCCGCAGTTCGGCCGCACCCACGTCAATTTCCAGCGCGTGCCCATCGTCGACACCTCCAACCCCTTCATCGCCCGCGACATTCCGAGCGCCGATGAAAGCATGGTGGTGATCCGCTTCGCCAACCCCAAGGGCATCGACTTTCAGTACCTGCTCAGCATGCTGCACGACAGCATGATGACCCGCCCGAACACCCTGGTCGTCCCCGGCGGCAAGATGGGTCTGGCCATGCAGATGATCCTCACGCCGATGGTGCTGCGGCTGATGGATCGCAAACAGCGGGCTTGA
>WQUQ01000178.1 GCA_009782025.1 Desulfobulbus sp.
CCTCCAACTTCAGAAAAAACGGTTAAAGGCAACCAAGGAAAAACACTAAAAACTTCTACCTGGCAACTCCACTTTACCAGTAATGAAACATACAAGATAACAGCTAGGCGCTTCGCGCCAGGAAAGGACGGTTTTTCTGTCCTCCGTCATCCGTCCTCTGAGCAGCGCTCAGCCGCGCAGCGCTGAATACCAGCAAGCAAAAATCACCATCACGGTAAAGAAAAAAAGAAGGCCCTGGGCGATAAGCGATTCGCGCAAGCGCAGGATTTTTTGCCAGCTCAGGGCGTAACCGGCGGCCAATCCGGTCAAGAGCCCGGCGAGATGGGCGCCGAAATCGGTCTGCTTGCCTTCGCTGCCCAGCATGGCCAACAGGGCGCAGGCGGCCATCAGCGGCATCCAGCGGCCGAAACGGCCATAGGCGCGATGCCGCTGAAACCGAAAGGAAGAAAGGATGCCAATAGAGGCGAAGAGCGCGGTGGAAAATCCCACTGAATCGTGGCCCGCGCCATGGAGAAAGGCGTTTATCAGATTGGCGGCGGCGGCGCTGGCGACGAGGGCGGCCAATCCCAGACCGTTGCCCAAAGTGTGAAAATAAAAATAGAGCAGGAGTAAAGCAATGCCGGCGTTGCTCATCAGGTGCGGGCTGTCGGCGTGCAGGCAGAGGGCGGTGACGGCGCGGAAAAATTGACCGTGCGTAATCGCGGCGGCCTGGGCGGAGCCAGCGGCGAAAAGCGATGAACCCTCCCGCCAGGGGCCGCTCGCGGCATATATCAGGCAGAGGCCGCCGCTGACCACCAGGTGCATGGCGCGGAAACGCGGCGTGAAAGAATCGGCCACCGGCGGCGGCGTGGGGTTTTCCCGCAGGCAGGCGGCGATTTCCGCTTGCGCCAGGGCTTCATCATCCGAGGCGACTTCGATTTGCCAGCCATCGCGCCGGCAAATTCGATAGGGGATGCCAGCGGCCGCGAGCGCCAGCGCCGCCAAATTAATTTCTTTCCGGTCGCGGCTGGCAAAAACCATGCTGCCGGGCCGCGCTTCCAACACTGGCGGTAAAAACAATTTCCCCCGCCCGCCCTCTTTTTCCCGCCATTTCCACATTATGCCATTCCCACCAATCAAAATAGAAGACAGGAAAACCGTCCTTTCCCCCGCGCGAAGCGCCTGGCTTTTATCTGTCCTCCGTCTTCCGTCCTCCGTCCTCTGTTTCCGCCGGATGGAAGTGGAATTATGCCGTTTTTTATCAGGTTTGGCTTTGGCTAGCAATGGCATTGCCCGCGCAAAAACGGGATTGGCGAGGTTTGCGGCGGGATCGGAAGCAGCATCCAGGCTATCCGGCAAGCGGGATGTTTATAAGGGTTATCCTTGACATGTGGCATGGGGCCGCCTAAAAAGTGAGTGTTTCAAATTCCCGCATCCGGTCGAACTTGAAACGTCCGGCCAGGAAATAAAAATCGAATCTCCCCTGCGACGGCCCTGGCGCACAGCCCTTCTCCGGCTTGGAATCCACGTCACGGCAATATCTAAAAAATTCCTTTACAGGAGGAATACCCATGAAATTCGCGGAATACCGGCAACATGACGCCCTTGGTCTGGCCGATCTGCTGGCGCGGGGCGAGGTCAGCGCCGAGGAATTGCTGCAATGCGCGCTGGAGCGGGCGCAGGCGGTCAATCCCAGCCTCAATGCGATTGTCATCCCCATGCACGAGATTGCGCGCCAGCGGGCGCGGGAATCGTTGACCGGGCCGTTTGCCGGCGTGCCTTTCCTCATCAAGGACATTCTCCAGGATTTTGCCGGGGTTCCCACCACCGTCGGTTGCCGCGCCCTGCGTAATTACCGTCCGGAGCGGCATTCTAGCTACGTCCAGCGTTGCCTGGCCGCTGGTTTGGTGATTTTCGGCAAGACCAATACCCCGGAATTCGCCCTGAAAGGCACCACCGAACCCGTCTACTGGGGCGCGGCGCACAACCCTTGGGATCTGAGGCGCACACCCGGCGGCTCATCGGGTGGCTCGGCGGCGGCGGTGGCGGCGGGCATCGTGCCGATGGCGGGCGCCAACGACGGCGGCGGCTCCATCCGCATTCCCGCGTCGCACTGCGGCCTGTTTGGCTTGCGGCCCTCGAGCGGCGGCCCGGCCTGCCGTCCGCATTATGCCGAACTCTGGCACGGCGCCGTCAGCGAGCATGTGCTGACGCGCAGCGTGCGCGACAGCGCCGCCATGCTGGATATCCTGCAAGGGCCGGATAACAGCGGTATATCTTTGAGCGACCGCCCGCAGCGTCCATACCAGGAAGAAATCAGCCTCGATCCCGGACGCCTGCGCATAGCCTACAGCACACGCTCGCCGCTGGGCCTGCCCGTGGATGCCGACTGCGTACAAGCGGTAGAGCAAACCATCGCCCTCTTGCGCCACCTCGGCCACGAGGTCGAAGAGGCCGAGCCGGTCATTGACAACAAAATGCTGATGAACTGCTTTCTCACCGCCTATATGGGCCACACCGCCGCCCAGATGGCGCTGGTGCGGGAGCGCACCGGCGCCGCTGAAAGCGATTTTGAAATCGACACGCGGTCGTTAGCCGCGCTGGGCCGCTCCCTGCGCGCCGGCGACTACGTGCGCGCGCTGTTCCGCTGGACTGACTTTGCCCGCGCCCTCGACGATTTCTTCGGGCGCTACGATCTCTATCTCACTCCCACCGTCGCCACCGCGCCGGCGCTTTTGGGCGAGCAAGATACGCCGCGCTGGCAGCAGATGATACTCAAGCCGATACTGACGCTGGGCCTGGGCAAATTTTTACGGCCGGGCGTGGAATGGAACGCCCAGAACAATCTGCGGCGCGTACCCTTTACCCAGCTTTCCAACCTCACCGGCACGCCGTCGATGAGCGTGCCTTTGTACTGGAACGATGCCGGCCTGCCGATAGGCAGCCAGTTCATGGCCCCTTTGTACCAGGAGGCCCGCCTGCTGCGCCTGGCCGCGCAACTGGAACAGGCGCAGCCCTGGTTCGGCCGCGTGCCCGCAATGACTTGATAACAACTTGACAGCTTCTAACCCATTATTACAGTTTAACAATATTATTTTGCGCAAAACCAAGGGAGGTTCCCTATGGCGCCAGAAATGTCTTCTCTTCACAAACGCTACGACACCCTGATCGCCGGCGGCGGGCTGGCCGGGCTCGTGACCGCGTTTGAGCTGCTCGAAGCCGGGCAGCGCGTGCTGTTGCTCGAACGCGGCGGCGACGATACCCTGGGCGGTCTGGCGCTCCAGGCTTTCGGCGGCATGTGCCTGATCGAGTCGCCAGAGCAACGCTTCTCGCGCGTCCGCGATAGCCAGGCCCTGGCCTGGGCCGATTGGCAGCGGGTGGCGCAGTTCGGCGACGACGACGTCTGGCCGCGCAAATGGGCGCAATACTATATCGAACATTGCATCACCGATGTCCGCGACTGGCTGCGCGGCTTCGGGCTGCGCTATCTGCCGGCGGTGCAGTGGGTGGAGCGCGGCGAGTTCCGCCCCGGCAATTCGGTGCCGCGTTACCATGTGTTGTGGGGCACCTCCCGGCATATGACGCATACGCTGCTCGACGCGCTGCGCCAGCATCCGCGCAGCGGCAATCTGACGGTGGCAAGTAGACACGAGGTGCGGGAGATCGAGCCGGTGGCCGGCGGCAACGGCGGCTGGCGCTGTCACGGCCTGCGTCTGGATGGCACGGCTTTCGAGGCGCTGGGCGACCGGCTGGTGGTGACATCGGGCGGCATCGGCGGCAATCTGCAACGGGTGCGCGCCAACTGGCCAACCAAGCTTGGGCCGCCGCCCGCCGAATTGCTCAGCGGCTCGCATCTGTACGCGGACGGTCAATTGCACGATGCGGTGCAACGGGCGGGCGGGCAACTGACGCATCTGGACGCGATGTGGAACTACGCGGCGGGCGTGGCCTATCCGTCGCCGCATTTCGAGGGACATGGCCTGAGCCTGATTCCGACGCGCTCGGCCTTATGGCTTGATCCGACCGGCCGCCGCGTCGGCCCGGTGCCGATGGTGACCGGCTTTGACACCTACGAGATGGTGGCGCAAATCTCCCGCAACGGCTGGCCGCATACCTGGCAGGTGCTCAACCGCCGGATCGCGCGGCGCGAACTGGCCGCCTCCGGCGACGCGCACAATCCGCTGGTCCGCGACCGCCGCCTCTTGGCCTTCGGCTGGCAGATGCTCAGCGGCCGCAGCCCGCTGATCGATGAATTGCTCGACACCTGCCCCGATTTCATACAGGCGCCGAACCTGCCCGAACTGATCAAGCGCATGGATGCCATCGGCGGCGACCGCCGCATCGACGCCGACCTGATGGCCCGCGAAATTGGCGAATATGACGCGCAGATCGCGCGCGGCCGGCGTCTGCACAATGACGATCAGTTGCGCCGTATCGCCCATTTGCGCCAATGGTCGGGCGACCGTTTGCGCACCTGCAAGTTCCAGCGCATTTTAGACCCGGCTGCGGGACCCTTGATTGCCATCCGCTGCCGGATACTGGTGCGCAAATCGATGGGCGGCATTCAGACCGATTTGCACAGCCGTGTGCTCGATGCCGCCGGCGCGCCCATCGGCGGGCTGTACGCGGCCGGCGAGGTAGCCGGTTTCGGCGGCGGCGGACTGAATGGTCAAAGCTCGCTGGAAGGCACTTTTTTGTCCGGGTGCATCCTCACCGCCCGCAACGCGGCCCGGCATATCGCGCACGGGCGTTGAAATTATTATGC
>WQUQ01000179.1 GCA_009782025.1 Desulfobulbus sp.
GGCATGCGGCCGATCGTGTTCACGACGCTGGTCGATCAGGCGCTGGCGGCCGTCGTTCACCAGGCCGATGCCTTCTCCCTGTCCTACTTCGAAACCTACCTGGCGCCGCTGGAGGCCGAACTGGGCGTCAAATCCAGCCACACCGTCGGCCGTTCGCACGGCACGGCCGAAAGTTCCGATTACAAGAAGCGCATCGAGGCCATCAATTACACGCTGGCCCACGACGATGGCATCACCGACCGCGATCTCGAAGAAGCCGACGTGATTCTGGTTGCCGTCTCGCGCTGCGGCAAGACGCCGACCTCGCTATATCTGGCCATGCAGTTCGGCCTGAAAGTCGCCAATTTCCCGCTCATTCCCGAGGATTTCGATCGCGGTCGCCTGCCCGGCACGCTGGAACGACATCGCGGCAAACTGTTCGGCCTGACCATCCAGCCCGAGCGTCTGCACCAGGTTCGCGAGGAACGGCGCGCCGGCAGCCAATACGCCGCGCTGTCCAATTGCCGCCACGAGGTCGCCGAGGCCGAGAAAATGATGCGCCGCGAAGGCATCCACTGGCTGGATTCATCCACCAAGTCGATCGAGGAAATCTCGACGACCATCCTGCAAGAATTGAAGCTGCGTTAGGGGCGGGTTTTGACCCCGCCCTCTTCCGCCAGCCGCGCACGCAGCGCCTCGATGTCCACGCGCTCGATGTAATGCGGAATATTGAACCAGATGGGGTGAAAGCCGTAGCCGCCCTGCCTGAGTTCGCGCAGTGCCCGTTCGCGCGTCCAGCCCTGCGCGATGATGCGATACATGGCCGCTACCGTGCCGGTGCGGTCGGCGCCGTGCTGACAGTGGATGAGTACGGGGCCGGACGCCGCCGCGATGGCGCGCAGGGCGCTGGCCACGTCTTCATCCTCGATATGCCAGGTGTGCATCGGAATGGTGACCAGCTCGACGCCGGGGAGGTTCAGGACATCGATGTCGCGGTGGTAGGCGCGCAGGTTGATGATGGTGCGGATGCCGAGTTTTTGCAGCAGCGCGACATCATCTTGTGTCAGTTGGGCGCTGCGGTAGAGTGTGGGCGTGATGCGATAAAGATTGCGCCTGGCATCGACCGGCGTTGCCCATTCGGCTGGTCGTTCATCGCTTTGCGCCGCATTCTCCGGCGGCGGCGCGGCAAGCGGCTGGGCGCAGCAGGATGCAGCCAGCATGAGGTTGAGCAGGATGGCGCGCAAGATCATCATCGTTTCTCCGGCCAGCAGGAAAAGACGAAAAGGATGAGGGCCGCGCCGAGGAAAGTCCAGTAATCGGTCGGCATCGGCCCCCACCAGTGGATATGCCAGGGCACGTTTTGCGGCGTGAATTTCTCCAGGCCGAAAGCGGGGTTGAGGATGAACCACAAAAAATCTTCGGCAATCCAGAAAATCTGGATGCAGGCGATGACCCGCGCTTCGGCGCGCCAGGAAAAATGCCCCATGAACGCCAGGGGAAAATGAAAGAACAGCGCCACGCAGGGAAAGACCCAGGCGTGATAACCGGTCATCGGCCGGCCGCCCCAGAAGATGTCGAGCAACCAGTGTTTTTCGATGCGCCAGGTGGGCAGATTGGCGGCCCAGCCGGCGCCGCCCTCGATCTGGATTTCGACGTTGGCGAAAAAATACGCCAGCAGCAGGACGCCCGCGAGGGTCAGCGCAATCGCCGCCGGATGGCGCGGCAGGGTATTACCGCTCATGCAAGCTGATCGAGCACGATCTGCAAGACATCGCGCGCGGCCTGCGGGCGGCCCAGCGCGGCGGCGCGCTGCCGCATGGCGTCGAGCAAGCCGGGTTCGTTCAGCAAACGGCGGACGCGCCAGGCCAGCGCGATTTCATCCACCGCCTTGAGCGCCGCGCCCTGCTCCAGCAGGTAATCGGCGTTGCGTTCTTCCTGCCCGGGAATCGGGCTATTGACGATCATCGGCACGCCCAGCGCCAGACATTCGGAGGTGGAAAGACCGCCGGGCTTGGTGATGACGAAGCTGGCGCAGGCCATCAGTCGATGCACCTGATCGGTGAAACCCAGTGGCATGAGCCGCCCCGGATGTTGCGCCGCCAGTGTTTGCAGCGCCTGCAAGGTCTCCTGATTCTTGCCGGCCAGCACGACCAGTTGGAAATCATGTTCAATCGCCAGCAGGGCGCGCGCCACGTCGTCCAGCCCGCCCATGCCCGCGCCGCCGCCCATCAGCAGCGCCATGCGGTGCGAGGGGTCGAGGCCGAATTGCCGGCGCGCGCCAGCGGCATCGGGCCTATCGCCAAAAGCCGGCATGACGGGGATGCCCGTGCAGTGAATCTGCGCGGACGGCTCGATCAACAGCCGCATGCGTGCGGCAATTTCCTCATTGGCGGCGAAATAGCCCGTCATGTGCGGCATGATCCACATGCGATGCAGATCGAAATCCGTCACCTGCACCCACACCGGCAGAGTCATGCGCTGGCGGCGAATCTCGTGCATCAGCAATTCGGCGGGCAGAAAGTGCGTGCAGATCACCGCATCCGGCGCAAAATCCTTGACCGCGCGCAGCAGCGCCCTGGTGTTGAGCCGCTCGCTGGCGCGGCGCAGTTTCTGCATCGGCGAACGCGGATCGGCCTCGTCCGATTTTTCGTACAGCAGCCGCCACATCGTCGGGCTGGCGGTGACGAGCTTCATGTAGCCGCTGGTGTAGATTTTTCTGAAAGCGGCGGTGACGTATTGCATGACATCGAGATGCAGCGTTTGCGCCTCGGGAAACTGCCGTTGCGCGCATTGATGCAAAGCCTCGGCGGCGCGCATGTGGCCGGCGCCGGCGGAGACGGAGAGGAGAAGGATTTTTTTGGCGGCAGGCATGTGAACACCTCGACTCGATGGAAGCGCGGACTATAACGAGTCCGTCTGGAACAATCCATCAACCCCCGTTTTCGCCTTGCCCGCCATCGCCCGCCCGAGGAAATCTCGACCACCATCTTGCAGGAATTGACGCTGCGGTAGAGCGCTTTCGATTTGAAAATGTGACGACCGTCACAGCGGGGTGGGGGGGTAGTCTAAAGTAAAGTGTACGAGGTCGTACACCGTAAGTGGCACAAATTTTTCTTCTCGTGAAAGGAGTTTTTCCATGACAAGTCCCGCCGTCGCCCCCTCCGACATCCCTTTGTCCCAGTTAGGAGTAGAAATCGAAAAAGCATACATCGCCTTCTTCAATCGTGATGCGGATGGTTCGGGCATGGCCTTTTGGCTTTATCAGCATCCGACTGATGCGTATGGTTACATGGATATGCAGGGCCTCATGCAAGCATTTGCCCAATCCGACGAATATCTGAGTAATTTCGCAGGCTTGACCCATACGCAGGTTGTTGACAGGCTTTACCACAACCTGTTTGATCGCGCGCCCGATCAGGAGGGCCTGGCCTACTGGGTAAACCTGATGGATGCGGGCTATCTGACCACGGCCAATGCCGCTTATGCCATCATGAACGGCGCGCAGGGTTCAGACGCATGGGCCATTGGGGACAAGGCAGTCAATGCTCAGGCCAAGCTTCAGGCTATTTTGGCCGATCTCTTCGATCCAATGCCTCCGTTCGATCCTCAGCCGGTCCCCACTGCCGACGCACAGGGTACTTCCCAACTGATCGGCTATGTTGATCCGGGCCATTTTGATACCGGCAGCCACCTGGTTTAGAGCGAGTTCGGTTCAAATGCTTACACAATCTGGCGCTGCTCCCCCCATCCCAACCTTCCCCCGCAGGCGGGGGAAGGGGCTTTCTTTGTTCCCTCCCCTGCTTGCGGGGGAAGGCTAGGGTGGGGGCCAACAGCGCTGGAAATTTGATGTAATCATTCAAACAGAAACCGCTCTAAGTATCTCCCCGGCTTGACGGGGTGGCGCAAAAGACTGAAATCCCCAATCCCCGCCTCGGCGGGGGTTTTTTTTGGCGCATCAAGCATGAGTTTACCTGCGGCGCACGGCCTCGAACAGGCAGACGGCGGCGGCGGCGGCGACGTTGAGCGATTCGACGGCGCCCGGCATCGGGATGCGGATGCGCAGCCCGGCCAGATCGATGAGTTCCTGGCGCACGCCCTGCCCTTCGGTGCCGAATACCCAGGCCAGCGGCCCGGCCCATTGCGCCGCAAAAAGCGAGGTCGCGCCGTCGAGGCAGGTGACGGCGGCAGTGCCGCGATAGGCGGCGAGAAAGGCCGGGAGATCGGCTTCTTCGTGCAGGGTCAGGAGAAAATGGGCGCCCTGCCCGGCGCGCAGCACCTTGGGCGACCAGGCCGAGGCGCAGCCCGGCGACAGCAGAATCTGCGTCACGCCCGCCGCCGCTGCGGTGCGCAGTAAAGCGCCGACATTGCCGGGGTCTTGCACGCCGTCGAGCAACACGGCGTCGCCGCCTGCATCCGGCTCTCGCGCCAAGGCCGGGATGGGCGCGAGCGCCAGCAGGCCGCTCGGCGTGTCGACCAAACCCAGATCGCGCAGCAGGCTGTCGGCCAGCACGACGATGTCACGGCCGGCGGTGAAATCGGCGATTTCACCGCCACCGAGCGCCGATTCGCTCGCCATCAGGGTTTCCACCGGGCCATGCGCCGCTTCATAGGCGGCGACCAGATGCACGCCATCGAGCAGGGTCTTGCCGCACTTTCGCCGCTCGCGCCCCGATTCGGCAAGGCGCTTGAGCTGCTTGAAAAAGGGGTTGTCGCGCGAGCGGATCAATTTCATGAGAGACACCT
>WQUQ01000180.1 GCA_009782025.1 Desulfobulbus sp.
AATCGGAAGTGTGAATTTATGGTGGCTGTCGTTTAAGGAAACGGTATTGACCCTAGCCCTCCCCCGCAAGCAGGGGAGGGAACAAAGCCCCTTCCCCCGCCTGCGGGGGAAGGTTGGGATGGGGGGGCGGCGCCAGATTGTGTAAGCATTTGAACCGAACTCGCTCTAGCGCAACCTGCCGAGGATGCCGTCGAGTTGTTCGAGGTCGCCGAATTCGATGGTGATCTTGCCGGCGCCCTTTTTGTTGCTGCGGATGGCCACGGCGGCGCCGATGGTATCGGAGAGTTCTTCTTGCAGGCGCAACAGATCGCGGTCGACCGGCCGGGCCGGCGCTGCTTTTGGCGGATTCAGGATGTTTTGCACCAGCCGCTCGGTGTCGCGCACCGACAGGCCCTTTTCGCCGATGCGCCGGGCCACGGCCGCTTGTTGCGCGGCGGGCAAGGGTAGCAGGGCGCGGGCGTGGCCCATGTCGAGTTGGCCGGCGAGCAGCAGTTCCTGCACCGGCGCGGAGAGTTGCAAGAGGCGCAGCAGGTTGGAGGCGGCCGGGCGCGAACGGCCGACGGCGTCGGCGGCTTGCTGGTGAGTGAGGCCGAATTCGTCGACCAGGCGTTGCAGCCCTTGCGCTTCTTCGAGCGGGTTGAGGTTTTCGCGCTGGATGTTCTCGATCAGGGCCATCGCCAGCGCCTGTTCGTCGGGAATGGCGCGCACCAGCACCGGTACATCGGCCAGGCCGGCCAGTTGAGCGGCACGCCAGCGGCGTTCGCCGGCGACGATTTCGTAGCGCTCGGCCCCTGGCGTGTTGTCGACGGCGCGCACCAGGATCGGCTGCATGATGCCCTGCGCTTTGATCGAGGCCGCCAGTTCGGCCAGCGAGTCCTGATCCATCCGCGTGCGCGGCTGGTATTTACCGGGGCGCAGGCGTTCGACCGGCAGGTCGCGCTGTTCGTCGCCCTGCGCCTTGTCGTTGCCAGCAAGCAGCGCGTCGAGGCCGCGGCCGAGTCCTTTCATTTTTATCATGGGGCGGCCCTTTCGAGAATTTCCCTGGCCAGGGCGCTGTAGGCTTGCGCACCTCTGGAGCTTTTATCAAAAGCGATGACCGGCTTGCCGTAGGAGGGCGCTTCGGCCAGCCGCACATTGCGCGGCACGATGGTCTGGTAGACCTTGTTGCCGAAATGGCTTTCCAGTTCGTTCGAGACTTGTTGCGTCAGCGTGCTCTGGCTGTTGACCATGGTGCGCAACAGACCTTCGATTTCCAGCCGCGAGTTGAGATGAGCGCGCACTTTGCGTAGCGTCTCGACCAGATCGGACAAGCCTTCCAGCGCGTAGTACTCGCACTGCATGGGAATCAGCACTGAATCGGCGGCAACCAGGGCGTTGACGGTCAGCATGTTGAGCGCCGGCGGGCAGTCGATGAGCATGAAATCGTAGCGGTCGCGGTTGTTCTGTAGCGCGTTTTTCAGGCGGTATTCGCGCTGTTCGAGGTCGATCAGTTCGACCTCGGCTCCGGCCAGTTCGCGGTTGGCGGGCAGGATGTCGAAAGCGAAATCGGTGTGCAGGCAAACCTCGTTCAATGAGGCGGCGCCGATCAGCAACTGGTAAACCGTGGGCAGCGCCTCCTTCTTGGTGATGCCCGAGCCGGTGGTGGCGTTGCCTTGCGGGTCCATGTCGATGAGCAGCACGCGCTGGCCCTCGGCGGCCAGCGAGGCGGCCAGGTTGACGGCGGTGGTCGTCTTGCCGACGCCGCCTTTCTGGTTGGTGATGGCGAGTACCCTCATTGATTCGCTTTCAGGATGACTAAATGGCGTTCGGCGTTCTTCAACCCCGGTACATGCAGCGGCAGAACCGCCTCGACGGCGATGTCGGCCGGCAGGGCGGCGATTTCGCCATCCGGGCGAATGCCTTTCATGGCCAGCCAGCGGCCGCCCGGGGCGAGCAGGTGGCGGGTCAGATCGACGAAAGACTTGAGCTCGGCAAAGGCGCGCGACGTGATCTGCGCATACTGACCGCGCAGATCCTCGACGCGGGTATGGCGGGCGACGACGTTTTTCAGCCGGAGTTCGATGGCGACCTGTTGCAGGAAACTGACTTTCTTCTGCACCGCGTCGACCACACCCACGATCAGTTCCGGCCTGGCAATGGCCAGCGGTATACCGGGCAGGCCACCGCCGCTACCGACATCGAGCAACGGGCCGGTGCCGACCCGCGGCAGGATGGCCAGCGAATCGAGCAGGTGATAGGAAACCGCCATCGCCGGATCACTCAGCGCCGTCAGGTTGTAAGTCCGGTTCCACTTCAGCAGCAGGTCGCGGAAGGCGAGCAACTGCTGCTGCGCCGTAGCGGGCAGATCGAGGCCGAGGGCGGCCAGGCCGGCGGACAGGTGGTTCGCGTTCATGCCGCCAGCGACAGCTTGCAGCGTTTCAGGTGGATCAGCAGCAGGGAAATCGCCGCTGGCGTGACGCCCTGAATGCGCGAAGCCTGGCCGATGGTCTGCGGCTGGTGCAAACCCAGCTTCTGCCTGACCTCGTTGGATAGGCCAGCCACCGCGCCGTAGTCGAGATCAGCCGGCAGCGTCGTGTTCTCGTAACTGGCGGCGCGGGCCACCTCCTCGCTCTGGCGGTCGATGTAGCCCTGGTATTTGGCTGAAATCTCCAGTTGCTCGATGACCAGCGGGTCGTTCTCGGCGGGATGTTCGGCATCAACCGCGCCGGGCAAGGTCATCAGGCTGGCGTAGGCGACTTCCGGCCGGCGCAGCAACTCGAACAGGGTGTACTCGCGCTCGATGGTCTTGCCGAGCACGCGCCGGCAATCGTCGGCGGGCGTGACTTTGGGATTGACCCAGGTCGATTTGAGCCGTTCCTGCTCGGCGGCGATGGCGTCGCGCTTCACGCAGAAGGCTGCCCAACGCGAATCATCGACCAGGCCGAGCGAGCGGCCCTGCTCGGTCAGGCGCAAATCGGCATTGTCCTCGCGCAGCGACAGGCGGTATTCGGCGCGGCTGGTGAACATCCGGTAGGGATCGGAGACGCCGCGCGTAATCAGGTCGTCGACCAGCACGCCGAGATAGGCTTCGTTGCGCCTCGGGCACCAACCCGCCTCGCCGCGCCCGTGGCGGGCGGCGTTGATGCCGGCGAGCAGGCCCTGCGCCGCCGCCTCTTCATAGCCGGTGGTGCCGTTGATCTGGCCGGCGAAAAACAGGCCGCTGATCTGCCTGGTTTCCAGCGTGTCCTTCAGGGCGCGCGGATCGTAAAAATCGTATTCGATGGCGTAGCCGGGGCGCAGGATGTGACAGTTTTCCAGGCCGCGAATCGAGCGCACCAGCGCCAACTGGATGTCGAAAGGCAGGCTGGTGGAGATGCCGTTCGGGTAGATTTCGCGGGTGTGCAGCCCTTCCGGTTCGAGAAAGACGTTGTGGCTGTCCTTGTCGGCGAAACGGTGGATCTTGTCCTCGATCGACGGGCAATAGCGCGGGCCGACGCCCTCGATGACGCCGGTGTACAGCGGCGAGCGGTCGAGGCCGCCGCGGATGATGTCGTGGGTGCGCTCGTTGGTGGCGCTGATCCAGCACGGCAACTGCTGCGGATGTTGGGCGGCGCTGCCGAGGAAGGAAAACACCGGCAGCGGGTCGTCGGAATGCTGTTCCTCCAGCGCCGAGAAGTCGATGGTCTTGCCGTCCAGGCGCGGCGGCGTGCCGGTTTTGAGCCGCCCTTGCGGCAGCTTCAGTTCCTTGAACCGGGCGGCCAGCGACACCGAGGGCGGATCGCCCATGCGGCCCCCGGCGGCGCTTTCCAGGCCGACGTGGATCTTGCCGTTGAGAAAGGTGCCGGCGGTCAGCACCACGGCCTCGGCCAGGAAGCGGATGCCCAGTTGCGTCACCACGCCAACCGCCCGCTCGCCTTCGACGATCAGATCGTCGCAAGCCTGGGCGAACAGGGTCAGATTGGGCTGATTTTCCAGGCGCGTGCGGATCGCCTGCCGGTACAGCGCGCGGTCGGCCTGGGCACGGGTGGCGCGCACCGCCGGACCTTTGGAGGCGTTGAGAATGCGAAACTGGATGCCGGCCTCGTCGCTGGCCGCCGCCATCGCGCCGCCCAGCGCATCGACCTCGCGCACCAGATGCCCCTTGCCGATGCCGCCGATGGACGGGTTGCAACTCATCGCCCCGAGCGTGTCGAGGCTGTGCGTCAGCAGCAGCGTGTTCGCGCCCGCCCGCGCCGCGGCCAGCGCGGCTTCGGTGCCGGCATGGCCGCCGCCGACGACGATGACAGCGAAACGGGTGGGATAAAGCATCGGGGATGGTATTGCGGCGCGGAAACGACCGCGAATTTTACGTCAGGGCGCTGAAAATACGAAGTTTTTGCCTTGTCTTGCACTTGTTGCCGCCAGCCGGCAACATCCTGAAACGACTTGCCATGGATTGCCGGTAGTTCGCCGACCGGACTCGTGCGTTAATCCGCCTACGGATCGCGGCCCGCGCCGCCGGTCGACCTGCTCAAGAGGATCAAAAATGCTCAACTCATCCCGTTCGGCCCTCGGCCGTTTCTTGCTGGCCTTGGCCCTGTGCCTGTCCCTGCCGCTGGCGGCGCAGACCGAGAGCGGGCCGGTGGCCGACCCGCCGGGCCGCGTCGGTCGCCTCGGCCAGATCGAGGGCGAGGTCACCTTCCGTCCGCAGCGCGAGGCGACCGCCGACCCGGCCACCGCCAACTGGCCGTTGAGCAGCGGCGCGGTACTGGAAACCGGAGCGGATGGCCGGGCCGAAGCCTGGATCGGTTCCATCGCCCTGCGCCTGGGCCAGGCCAGCCGGCTCGAATTCACCGCCCTCGACGACCGTCAGGCGCTGCTCGACCTGACTGCCGGCCGCTTCGCGCTCAGCGTCATGGATGCCGAACAGGTCGCCGATCTGCGGCTGCGCTCGCCCGACGGCCAAGTCCGGTTCACCGCCGCCGGGCGCTATCGCCTCGACGTTCTGGCCGACCGCAGCGAGTTGACCGTTTTCGCCGGCAGCGCCAGCATCGAGCACGATGGCGGTAACACCCAACTGGCCGCCGGCAAGCGGGCCACGCTGTTCGCCGACGGCAACCTGCGCATCGACGAGGCCGGGCGGCCCGATGCCTTCGACCGCTGGGTCGCCGAGCGCGAGAACGCCACCGTCGCCAGCGCCGCCCGCAGCCACGTTTCGCCCGGCATGACCGGCTTTCAGGATCTCGATACTTACGGCGACTGGAACAACAATTCCGATTACGGCGCGGTCTGGTTTCCGCGCGCCGTCGCCAGCGACTGGGCGCCCTACCGTTTCGGCCGCTGGGCCTGGATCGCCCCCTGGGGCTGGACCTGGATCGACGCCGCGCCGTGGGGCTTCGCCCCCTTCCACTACGGCCGCTGGGTGATGCTTGGCGGCCGCTGGGCCTGGGTGCCGGGCCAGCGCAGCATCCGGCCGGTGTATGCCCCGGCGCTCGTAGCCTGGATCGGCAATCCCGGCTGGAGCGTCAGCTTCGGCTTCGGCGCGGCGCCGGCCGTTGGCTGGTTCCCGCTGGCCCCGCGTGAAGTTTTCGTGCCGTATTTCCGCTTCAGTCCCGCTTTCATCTGGCGTCTCAATATCGCCCATGTTCATGATGTCACCATCATCGAGCGCGCCGTTCGTGGCGGGCCGCCGCCGCGCTTCGCCTTCCGCGACAGCCCGCAGGCGGTGACCGTGATACCGGCGCAAAAATTGCGCGAAGGACGGCCGATCGGCGCCCGCGATTTCCAGCGCATCGAGCGCCGTGACCTGGAACGGGCGCCGGCAAGCGCCGGCCGCGACTGGCTGGCGCCCACCGCCGAGGCCCGCCGACCGTGGGCCGAAGCCAGACCGGGGCAGCCCGGCGCTCCTGGTCTGGCCGGGCCGAGCGGGCGGCCGGGGCCGGAACGCCGTGATGACATCCGGTCATCGCCAGCCCCCTTCGCCGCAGCGCCGAATCGCCGCGACGGGCCGGCAGCGGCCTTGACCCCGCGCCAGCCGTGGACCGGCAACCGGCAGCCGGAACCGATGCCGCCCCGCGAGTCGCGCGATATGCCGCATCCCGCGGCCACAGCGGGCGCTCGCCAATCGCCCGCGACGCCCGCGCAAGCGCCGTATCCAGCGCCGTCGCAGCGCATGGAGCGCGGCGACCGTCCGGCGCCGCCATCGGCTAATCTGCCTGGGGCACCGACACCGGCCATCCGGCGCGATGATGCCTTCCAGCGGCCGGCGGCCGGGATGCCGAATGCGCAGCCATCGCGCCCCCAGCCCGCGCCGGAAATGCGTCCATCGCGGGAAATCATGCGGCCGGCGCCGCAGCCGGACGAAGGCCGGAGTTTTCGCCGGGCCGAGCCGGAAGCGCCGCGGCCGGCCATGCGCGGGCCGGAAGTCAGCCGGGACAGAGAGCGCGGCAGCCGTGAGCAGAGCGACAGCAGCGACCGCCCGGGTCGCGGCGACCCGAGCGGCGGCGGCCGGGGCGGCGAGCGCGGATCGCGCTGGGACCGGTGACCACGGCGCAAGCGAGAAGCCCGGCCTTCAGGCCGGGGTCAAGCGAGCCATGCGTGATTTCGGTGCCGGAGGCACCCCAAACTCGTGGCGAGGAAGCTCCGGGCTTCAGCCCGGAGTGACTCACGAGCGTGCTAAAGTTGGCCCTTTCCCTTCACAGACAACGGGTTCAGTCATGTTCTCAGGAATCATCGCGGCGGTCGGCCGCATTACTCACCTGACCTCGCGCGAGGCCGGATTTCGCCTGCATGTCGACGCCGGCGCGCTCGGCCTCGACGATGTCGTCCTCGGCGATTCCATCGCCCACAACGGCGTTTGCCTGACCGTCGTCGGCAAGGAAGGCAATCAATTCATGGTCGACGTCTCGCCGGAAACCCTGTCCTGTACCGTCGGCCTCGACGCGCCGGGGCCGGTCAATCTGGAAAAGGCGCTGCGCCTCAACGACGTCATCGGCGGCCACCTGGTCTCCGGCCATGTGGACGGCGTCGGCGAGGTGCTGCGCTTCGATCCGGTCGGCGACAACCGCCTGCTGGAAATTCTGGCGCCCGAAGGACTCGCCCGCTACATCGCACGCAAGGGGTCGATCACCGTCGACGGCGTCAGCCTGACCACCAACGACGTCAACGGCCCGATCTTCACCATCAACCTGATACCGCACACGCTGGAAAACACCACGCTGCACCGGCTGACGCCAGGGGCACGGGTCAATCTCGAAGTCGACCTGATCGCCCGCTATGTCGAGCGCATGCTCAACGCCAGCCCAGGCTAGCGCGTCACGGGTCACCAGTGACGAAGGAACGGAGCGGTGTTACGCGGCATCACGGAGTGTTACGGAGTTTTTCTACAGCATCTCCTCCACGGGACGTATACCTAGGGGTAGGTAGAACTATTTTGCTCATTCCCCAAGGAGGCAGATCATGTCCATGTCCATCCAGAATGCCAGCGCCTCGCTTTACGCCGCCAATTCCGCTACCGCCGCCGACAAGGCCGGGCCGCGAAAACTGGAGAGCGACGCCAGCATGCCAACCACCGCGGCGGGCATCCATCAGGCCGTGCGGCAATCCGTCAACAGGCAGATTCTACAAGAAATCTCCGCCCGGGTGACGCTGACGGCGGGCCAACAGTCGCAGACTTTGCTGTATCGCTCGGCCATCGACCGGATCAATGACGAATTGGCGCCGCAAATGGGGCCGAACGCGATTCAGAACACGATCTCGGCGGGCGTGGATACGTCACCGGAAGCCACGGCAAATCGCATTCTTTCATTTTCAACCGCATTTTTTGAAAGATACGCCGCGCAAAATCCGGGCAAAGACCGCAATCAATTGGCAACCGATTTTGTCGCCCTGATTCGCGGCGGTTTTGAAAAAGGCTTCAACGAGGCGAAGAATATCCTCAAGGGCCTTGGCGTTTTGCAAGGCAGCATCGCCGAGGGCATTCAAAAAACCTGGGATTTGGTGCAAAAGGGTTACGACGATTTTCTGGCGTCAAAACTGAACTGAATTCGTGAAGTATTGCCTGATTCAGCCCTTGAAAGCCCGCGCCAGCGCCCCCATAATGAAGCCATGGTTGTAATTCCGGCAATCTGGAGGCGTTCTGGACAGGGGTTCGATTCCCCTCACCTCCACCTGAACCCATCACGGTGGGTTGAGTTGGGGGTGTACTGGCTTCGACAGGGCGGGCAAAGGTGCGCAGGCAACCCGAAAGGTGACGGACGTAATCCGCACAAATCCATAAACGCCAACGATGAGCGTTTCGCTATCGCCGCCTAAACGGCATAGCTGGGGCCGCTGAAGCCTTATTACCCAAGACAGCCGGCGGGGACTTCGGTCCCCGTCGTCATTTGCGTCAGCGCTCGCTCAACCGTCGAGGTGAAAGTCGATGGGTACGATCACCGAGGACTCCACCGCTTCGCCGCCGCGCCGGGCCGGCACGAAGCGCCAGCCGGCAACGGCCTGGCAGGCGGCTTCATCGAGGCGGGAGAAATTGCTGGTCTTCTCCACATCCACCGCGCCAGGCCGACCATCGGCCGTTACCCGCACCCGGAGCAGCACCTTGCCTTCCTCGCCGAGCCGGCGCGACAGGGGGGGATATTTCGGCTTCGGATTGTTCAGATAGGCCGCGTTGTAGCGAGCGGCAATCACCACGGGTTCGGCCGAGGGCGCTGCCGCCACGGCGGCGGCGGGGGGGGCGGCGGGAGCCGCTTCCGTCACGTTCTCGGGCGGCGCGGCGACAAGCGGCGTATCCGGGGTCGGCGGTTGTCGTTCCGGCGACATGGCCAAGATCGGCCGCCGCCGCAGCGGGTGTTCGACCTGTTTGGCCGGCGTCGGCGACGAGGCGCTGACCGGCTGCGGTTCTGGAATCGGCGGCTGGACTTCGACCGGCCGGACGTCGGCCAATTGCACCTGCAACGGCCGTGGCATGGCCGCCACAGCCGGGGTGCGCGGCAAAGCCAGCACCGCCAGATGCAACGTCGCCGCGATGAGGAAAAAAGGGCCGCTCCTGCGCCATTCGGGCAGTTCGGGCGAGCGGTCAGGGCATGGTTCGCGGGACATTGCAGCATTTTACGCGCGCTGGTATGGGCGGCGGTGCAGGCCAGCGGAGG
Source organism: Desulfobulbus sp. (assembly GCA_009782025.1). GTDB lineage: Bacteria > Pseudomonadota > Gammaproteobacteria > Burkholderiales > Rhodocyclaceae > Azonexus. The sequence continues at coordinate 9,105 of WQUQ01000180.1, forward strand.
CGGGGTCCGGTTACGTCAGGCGACCATCATGCCGATTGAGGGGATGGCGGGAAATGACATTTTTCAACTTCTTTCGATTTGCGGAAAAGAAAAAACCCCGATCGACCGATCGGGGTTTTTCGCTGACGGGCGTCAGAATTTGAGATTGAAGCCGGCGTACAGCGAGCGGCCCATGCCCGGTACGACCGTGCCCCACAGCGGCACGACGCCATTGGGCGTCAGGCTGGTCGTCATGGTTGTCCCCTGGCCCAGGTAGGCGCCGCCGAGCGGCATTTCGTAGTAGCGGTTGAACAGGTTTTCGACGCCGATGTCGACGCGCAGCCGTTGCCAGGTGTAGCTGGCGCGCAGGTTGACCAGGCCATAGCCGCGGGTCTGCATCTCGTTGCGCTGATCGGAGGTTCTGTTCTTGGCGGCGACGCCGATGATTTCCAGCGCATTGTCCCAGCCGCTGATCTGCTGGGTCAGCGTCAGCTTGGCGTTGAGCGGCATGATGTTGTACAGGCCGTCGCCGGTGTCACGGTTGGTGCCGTGGGTGTAGTTGACCAGCGCCCGCAGGCCAAGGGCGCCGAAGCCGGTATCGGCCAGCGGCATTTGTCCCGACAGGTTGATACCGTAGAGGCGGGCCGACTGGTTGGTATAGCGCAGCACGGTGAACTGATCGCGCAGCGGGACGGTGCGCGGACTGTTGCTGGCGCTATCCCACTGAATCGCGTCGATGTAGTCATCGACATGGGTGTAGAACGGCGTGGCCTTGAATTCCCAGCGGCGGTCGGCGGCGTGCCAATCGAAACTGGCCGACAGGGTGTAGGCCTTCTCCGGCTTCAGATCGGGATTGCCGATGTAGCCGTTGCCGTCGCCGACAAAATTGTTCATCAGCGCCGCCATGGCCCAGGTCGACCAAGGATAGACTTCATACAGATTCGGCGAACGAACCTTGCGCGCCAGGCCAACCTCGATGTCCTGATTGGCGCTGGCGGTATAGCGAGCGAGCGCGGTCAGATCCCAGTTGTCGTCGCTACGCGAACGGTTGCGGGCATTGAAGGCGTCCGCATCGCGCTTCTGGTTGCCCATGCCCATCGGCGCCATGTTGTAACCCTGCACTTGGCCGGCATCCATGCGCACATTCTCGTAGCGAACGCCGAGCAGCGTCATCCATTGCGGGCTGTAGGCGCGTTCCCATTCGGCAAACAGCGCATCGCGGTCGCGCTGGCCATTATTGATGTTGGTAAAGGTGTTCGGCCACATGCCGGCGCCGGACGCCGGCCACCAGTCATCCAGATCATAGCGTTGGGCTTCCGCGCCGACGCGCAACAGATCGCGCTCGCCCAGCGCGATGTCGGCCTTGAGGCTGGCACCGGTCGTTCTGCTCTCGGTGTGCATCGGCATGCCGGCGGCGCAACTGGCGCTGATCGGCGAACAGGGAAGCGGATTGACCGCGCCGGGGCCGCCGGTGGCGCTGCCATACCAGTAACGCTTGTCGCGGCCGAAATCCATCAGGTGATCGACTGTCTCGTGGTAGGCGCGCGCTTCCAACTGGCCCCAGTCGAACTGCCCGAGCCAGCGCAGGTTGATGCGTTTCTGCTCGTTGTCGAGCAGGTCCATGCGCTGATTGGGGAAGCCTTGGTACGGCATATTCTGATAGCCGAAGGTCACTTCAAACAGATTCTTGTCGCTGCGCAGCGCGAAACCCAATAAATGATTGGTCGTTTCGTAAGCCGTCGAGCCGACCACGTCGCGGCCCAGCGTCTCGCCGGCCCGACCGGTTGCCGTGAAGCTCTTGAAATTGCGACCGGCGGTGTAGTTGCCGGCCTTGCTGTAGGCGCCGTTGTACCAGACACTGAAATTCTCGTTGGCCAGCGTGGCCGACAGGTTGCCGCCGCGAGCATCGTTGTTGCCGCGATAGAACGCGCCGATTTCGCCGCCGGTGATGACGCCCTGGCCGGGAGCCGCGAATTGCGGCGCGCGGGTTTCGGCAACGATGGCGCCGCCGATGCTGTCGCCGCCAACGCTGACCGGCGTGACACCGGCATAAACGGTCAGCTTGCCGACGTGACTCGGGTCGACGTAGGAAAGCGCCGGATTCATGTGATTGGGACAGGAGGCGAGCAGATCCATGCCGTCGACCTTGACCCGTAGCCGATCGTCGGCCAGACCATTGATGACCGGCAGGCTGGAGACGCCGCCAGCGCCGTACAGGCTGACGCCGGGCACGTCGCGCAGCAGGCTGGCGGCGTCGCTGCTGGCCGCGCGCAATTGCTGCTGCCGGGCAGGAGCAAGCGTGCTGCTCTCTGGCGCCGGGCGAATACGCTCGGCGGCAACCACAACCTCATCGAGTTGCTGCGTTTCGGCCACGGCCGGAACAGCGCCAACGAACAGCGCCGCCACGGCTGCCGCCAGCGGGCGGATACGAATTCCCATGAAATGCTCCCTCGGTCATTATTTGTCATGCGGGGACGCATTCTGCCCGGCCAGGCGGGCGGCTGGAATGCGACATATTGTCGCGTTCAGGGAGCGGCGGTCGATTGTGGCCGGCTCATTCCATTTTTAAATCAGCCGAGGAGGCTGAGTTCGCCTTACCCGTGTTTTACTGATACGAGGTACGCAGGGCATGAAACAGGAATTGCTGGGGGGTGAGGTTGTCTTTGAAGCGATCAAGCAAACGACGCCAGCCCAGATAGTTCGCGAGATATTTTGTTGCCACGCCGCGAAAGCGGGCGATCCAGGTTTTCAGGCTGGCATCGTAGCGATT